>UQJA01000007.1 GCA_900541285.1 uncultured Collinsella sp. | reverse complement strand
CCGTGGCGGCATTGCCGGTGGTTGCGCCCGTCCCGGAAGTCAAGCCTGTACACAACGAGGCCGATGACCAGCCGGGTGAGTTGAGTGGAAACGAGTCGGCTGCCGACGATCACAATGAGACAGATGCGGCACCGGCTGATTCGGCTGATTCGGCTGATTCGGCTGATTCGGCTGCGCAGAATGAGCAGTCCGAATCGTCTGAGCCGTCCGAGCACCAGACACAGGGCGAACCGGAGGCCCCGACTCAGGAGAATCCGGCCGTATCTGAGCAGAACGGCGAATGACAGGCCTTCGATTAGACTGCTAGCGGTAAGAATTACGGCACCTGCGCTTTCGAGCCAGGTGCCGTATTCGTTTGAATCTGCGCCACAAGCGCACCATCACAGAAGGAGTATGACATGAGTGAATTGACGCCTCTGACCGGTGAAGCGTTGAATACCCTGCGCGGCGATTTCGCACAGAGCGGCACCAACCGTCTGGCCATGAACGCGGTGACCGCCGCCGGCATCGACAAGGTGGCTCGCAATTATGACCGCGCTCGTCTGATGCAGCGTCGTTTCTCCACCATCGTTGACAATGGCGAAGCCACCCATCAGGATCGCTCCGGCCGCTGCTGGCTGTTCAGCTCCCTGAACGTGGCCCGTTTCGTGGCCAAGAAGAACATGAACTTGAAGGAGTTCGAGTTCTCCCAGAACTACGCGATGTACTACGACAAGCTGGAGCGCGTCAACTACTTCCTTAAGGATGTGGCCGCTCTGGTGGCTGCCGGAGAGCCTTCCGACTCCCGCCTGATGCAGCACCTGCTCGCCGACGTGATGGGCGATGGCGGCCAGTGGACCATGGCCATGAACGTGTACAAGAAGTACGGCGCTGTGCCCAAGGACCTGTTCCCGGAGACCGAATCCTCCAAGAACACCGGTGAAATGAACATCCAGCTGCGCCACATGCTGCACACCGCCGTGGCGCACATGTACGCCGCTGACGGCGATGCCTCCAAGGTCGAGGCGATTATTGCCGACGCCACTGCTGCCGGCCACCGTATTCTGACCATCCACCTGGGCGAGCCGCCGGTTTCCTTCGACTGGGAATGGACCGACAAGGATGGCGAATTCCACCGCGACGGCGAGATTACGCCGGTTGAGTTCTGGAAGAAGTACGTGGGTCCGGCTGATCTTGAGGACTACGTGTGCCTGGTGGACGATCCGCGCACCGAGCACGCCAAGGGCAAGAAGATCGGCATCGAGCACCTCGGCAATGTGGCTGGCGGCGACGCCACCGAGTACCTCAACGTGCCGAACCAGTTCATGAAGGACTGCGTCAAGCAGATTCTCGTTGAGCAGGGCATTCCGGTATGGTTCGGTGCCGACTGCCACCCGTTCATGGACCGTGAGAACGGCGCTTGGGCCACCGACCTGTTCGAGTACGGCCGCGTGTACGACGTGGACTTCGATTTGGACAAGGAAGCCCGCGTGCGCTTCGGCGACTCCGCCATGAACCACGCCATGGCTTTCGCCGGCGTTGACGTGGCCGACGACGGCACCACCCGCCGCTGGCGCGTGGAGAACTCTTGGGGCGCCAAGATCGCCGACAAGGGCTACTTCACCATGTCCGACGACTGGTTCACCGAATACGTCTACGAGGTAGCCGTCCCGAAGGCCCTGTTGCCCGAGGAATACCAGAAGGCCCTCGAAGAGCCAGCCACCATGCTCCCCGCATGGGATCCGATGGGCGCTTTGGCCTGACTTCGTCAGCCTCCCGGAATCGGCCTGACGGCCAATGCTGTGTTTTCTCGCAGCCTGTCGGCTGCTAGGGTCTCTCCCTCTGTCAGCGCGAAGCCGCTGACAGAGGGAGAGACCGCGGTCGCAGGCCGCACAACAGCACAGCATCGCCGCAGGCGAGTCCACACAGGCGAGTCCACCCAAAGTCCATAACTGCCGGCCCAACAAGCAGTCCCCGTAACAAACTGCTATAGTTGGGCTTTTGCGTCTATGGCGACATACCGACAGTACGTATACAAGGAAAGGAGTCGAGCAATGGCAGCACTACGTGGTCCGGATAGTTCCGAGGATGAACGTCGTTTGGGGGAGCAGGCCGTCTTTCCTGAGACCGTCGATGTCAACATTCGTCAGCTTGACCCCATTCCCGCGCCGCGTGCTTTCCTCAGGGAGCAGCCGCTCACCGATGAGATGAGCGAGCTCGTGCTCCACTCGCGGCAGGAAATCCGCGATGTGCTCAACGGCCGCGACGACCGACTGCTCGTCATCGTGGGCCCCTGCTCAATCCACGACCCGAAGGCCGCGCACGAGTACGCAGAAAAGCTGGCTGCCGTCAAGCGCGAGTTGGAAGACCGACTCGTGATCGTGATGCGCGTGTACTTCGAGAAGCCGCGCACCACCATCGGCTGGAAAGGCCTCATCAACGACCCCGATCTGGACGGTCGCTTCAATATTCGTAAGGGCATGTGGCTGGCCCGCAAGGTGCTCACCGACGTGCTGAGCCTCGGCCTGCCCGCCGCCACCGAATGGCTTGACCCCATCACCCCGCAGTACATCTGCGACGCGATCAGCTGGGGTGCCATCGGCGCGCGTAACACCGAATCCCAAGTCCACCGCGAACTGGCCAGTGGCCTGTCCATGCCGGTGGGCTTCAAGAACTCCACCGACGGCTCCATCAAGGCCGCCGCCGATTCCTGTTTCGCGGCCGGCTTCGAGCATCACTTCCTGTCCATTAACTTGGACGGTCGCGTGATTTCCGCCGAAACCAAAGGCAACCCGGATTGCCATCTGGTTCTGCGCGGCTCCAGCCACGGCCCGAACTACGATGCCGAATCCGTGCGTCAAGCTCTGGAAGACCTCAAGGTTTCCAAAGCGTCCGGCCCGAGCCAGCATGGCCTCGTCATCGATGCCGCCCACGGCAACTGCGGCAAAGACGAAAACCGCGAAGCCGAAGTCATCGAAGAGATCGCTGAGCGCCTGGCGCACGGCGAACAAGGCATCACCGGCGTAATGATGGAAAGCTTCTTGGTCGGCGGTCACCAAAAGCCGGCCCCGCTCGACCAGTTGGTCTACGGTCAGTCCGTCACCGACTCTTGCGTGCCGTGGGAACGCACCAACGAACTGCTGCACACCCTAGCCGACGCCGTCACCGCTCGCCGCTCGGCTAAATAGCTTTGTCTTTGTAAAAATGCTCACTGAGACCCACTCAGTGAGCATTTTTTGCCAATAACGGTGGTCATGTCAGTTTGTTCCCGTGACACCTTATCCTTGGGAAGGATACTGACCCAAGGAGAGATGTTATGCAGCAGCAGGAGGAAGCAGCACATTCGCTGCATCCGTTGCAAGTCGGTCCGCAGCCGTTGAACACCCCAGAAGAGCTTCGCGCCATTCGTCAGGCGATGGGGGAGGGGAAGAACCCGCTCGTTGCCACTGATGTGCCACGTTGGGAAGATCAGGTGGGTGTCAGTCGCATCATCAACCGCCGCGTATTGGAGTTGGAGCCGCTGCCCACGCCCGCGCAAGTGCTCGCTGAACTCCCGCTGACTGATCAGGCTCAGGAAATCGTCGCCTACTCGCGTGATGAGATTCGCGCGTGCCTGTACGGCCAAGACGACAGGCTGTTGGTCATCGTCGGCCCCTGTTCGGTTCATGACCCGAAGGCCGCGCTGGACTACGCGCGCCGATTGGCCAAGCTGAAAGATGAGCTCGGTGAACAGCTGCTCATCGTCATGCGCGTGTACTTCGAGAAGCCGCGCACTACCATTGGCTGGAAGGGCCTGATCAACGACCCGGATATTGATGGCAGCCACAATATTCGCAAGGGCCTGTTGCTTGCTCGCAAAACCTTGCTTGGTGTGCTGAAGGAAGGATTGGCGGCCGCCACGGAATTTCTGGAGCCCACCAGCCCGCAGTTCATCTCGGACGCGGTGAGTTGGGGCGCCATTGGTGCGCGCAACACGGAAAGCCAGATCCACCGCCAATTGGCCAGCGGGCTTTCCATGCCGGTCGGCTTTAAGAATGCCACTGACGGCTCGGTGAAGGCAGCGGTCAACGGTTGCTTCGCCGCTGCTCAGCAGCACACGTTCTTCGGCATTGACCATCTGGGGCGTGCCTGCGCAGTCGAGACCCTTGGCAACCCGGACTGCCATGTGGTGTTGCGCGGCTCGATTCACGGCCCGAACTACGATGCCGAATCCGTGGCCAAAGCCATGGAAGACGTACGCGCCGAAATGCCCGCCGAATCCGCAGCCTCGCATGGTCTGATTGTTGATTGCTCGCACGGTAACTCCGGCAAGGACGAACATCGTCAGGCCGAAGTCGTGCGCAATATTGCCAGCAGAATTGCAGCTGGCGAACAGGGTATTACCGGCATCATGATGGAAAGCTTTATTGAAGGAGGCAATCAGAAGGCCGCGCCGCTTGATCAGCTGGTCTATGGCAAGTCGATTACTGACAAGTGCATCAGCTGGGAAGAAACCGAGGCCTTGCTGCGCGAGCTTGCGGAAGCCGTAGCCACACGGCGTTGGCACTGAGTTGCGTCATCGGCTCTCTCGCGGGAGCAATGCAACGAAACGTCTCTACCCCTCAGCCTGCCATTCGGCGGCCACCTCCCCTGACAAGGGGAGCCGAAAGTGTTGTGAAAGGAACTTACGTATGGGTATGAAAACTGTAGCTATTATTGGCGCATTGGATGAGGAAGTGGCGCTGATCGCCAAATCGCTCACGCATGTGACGCACACCGCCAAGGGCAGCCTTGACATCGTGTCCGGCACGGTCGACTCCTTCGGTTCTGACGTCATCAAGGTTGCCGCAACGGTAGGCGGCATGGGACTGGTCAATGCGGCCGCCACCACGCAGCTGCTGATTGACGAGATTGCCCCGGACGCCGTGATTTTCAGCGGCATCGCCGGCAACCTCAACACCCACCTGCACATCAACGACGTGGTGCTCGGCGGCACCCTGCGCTACCTCGACACTGACATGCGGCTCGTAGGCCAGTGGAAGCCCGGCACTGCGGACGCTCCGGTGGAGGAATTCCACTCTGATGACCGTCTGCTGGAAGTCGCCGACGAGGCGCTTGCCAATGCGGGCATTACCCACATCACCGGCATCATCGCCTCCGGCAACTACTTCGTGGACACGCCCCAAAAGGTCGAGGAGGTCATCCGACTCACCGGGGCTGACGCCGTGGAGATGGAAGGCGCCGCCGTGGCACAGGTCGCCGCCCGCAATAACGTGCCGGCACTGGTGATTCGTGCCCTTTCCGACAACGCCGACACCGATTACGAGGTATTCAAGGAGTTCGACATCTCCGAATACGCCGATACCGCCGCCCGTCTGGCTGTCGACATCGTCAAGCGCCTGTAACTGGTCACCTCCAAGTTCGGCGTTGCCGGTGTGGGCTGGTACATGGCCATCATGACTGCCCTCGCTCTGCTCGCTCTGTTCCTGATCAAGGAAAGCAAGGACAAGGACTACGAGCTGTAAATAGAGCTCCCCATATTATGCTCCCGCCAGCGGGAGCATTTTGTTATGTCGTCCCGCCAAAAATGAACAATAGACGAACTTACGTAGTTTAGGCATCTCACTACGCCTCGCACGTTTTACTCTGGAAATCATGGATATCTGGCAGATCGTCGTGATTGTGGTGCTCGCCGCGCTGATACTGGTGTGGGTTGCCGTCATCGCCTACAACAAAGGCCGCGTTTCAGGCCGGCTCGCCGCCGAACAGGACCTGTCCGGCGACGAGGATACGCATTCTCTATTCGGTGATGATGCGCCCGTGCGCCCCACCGAGCGTCGCCTGATTGAAGTCCTGCCCGAAGCCCTGATCGTCACCGACCGCAACGGTCTGGTCCAATATTCAAGCCCCGGCTCAGTGCCATTCGGCCTGGTCTCCGGCGACCGACTCAACTCGCGTGAAGTCGAGGACATCCTCACTCAGGCCGCCGCCGACGGTGGCATGCGTGAGCGTGAGGTTCAGCTGCCGGTCAATCGCAATTCCTATCCGTCCTCTAATGGCCGAGGACTGGAGGCCGGCCAGTCACGCCCGTCCAACACGCTGTATTTGCGTGTGCGCATTGGCGATATCGGCGATGACCTGTACGCCATCTTCATCAACGACATGTCCGAGCAGCGCCGTTTCGAGGCCGTCCGCCGTGACTTTGTGACCAACGTTTCGCACGAACTCAAGACTCCGGCCGGTGCCATCGCGCTACTGGCCGAAACCGTGACCGACGCCGCCGATGATCCGGACGCCGTACGGTATTTTTCCGGCCGTATCTCCAAGGAATCCGCGCGCCTGACCGAACTGGTGCATCATCTTATCGACTTGCAGAAAGCCCAAAGCCCGCAAAGCGTGATCGATGCGCGGCGCATTTCCTCGCTGGATGTGGCACGCGCCGCCATCGCCGCCAATCAGACCCAAGCCGACTCCCGCCATGTGGATATCCGACTGAGTGTCAACGGACAGTCAGTACCCACGAAGGTCGAGGAGCCGGCCGATGGCGAAGGTTCCTTGGAAGAATCAGGCAGCCCGGCCACGAACGGTCCGATGATCAAGGCCGACAAAGAGGCCATGCAAACCGCCGTCAAGAACCTCGTAGAGAACGCCATCCATTACTCGCCCGAACACACCACTGTGGCGGTCGGCGTGGGGGAGCGCGATGGCAAAGTCACCATTCGCGTGGTCGATCAGGGCATCGGCATCCCCGCCAAATCGCTGGACCGCATTTTCGAGCGATTCTACCGGGTCGACCCGGCCCGTTCGCGCGAGACCGGCGGTTCGGGACTCGGCTTGGCCATCACCAAGCACTGCGTGCAGGAGAACGGCGGTCGGATTTCGGTCTGGTCGCGTACGGGGGAGGGGTCGACGTTCACCATCGAGCTGCCGGCCGCCCCGGATGAGGATGACGACGAGGCCCGGTCGGACGAGTCGACACAAGCGTAGGGCCTTGGTTGGTGCCCGACATGGTGCCATTCCACTGCCACACAATCACACAGTGGGCGAGGTGCGCACACCGCGCGTAGCCCAATTACGCAATTACGTACTTTCGGGAAACAGCAGGCTAACGGAGAACAAATGGTTACGATAATGTCGGAAAACTTTGCGCCTATGCGCACGGGAACATACCCAAGAAAGGCTACTATGACACGCATTCTTATCGTCGAAGACGAGGAATCCTATCGCGAGCCGCTGGTATACCAGCTCACACGCGAGGGGTACGACGTGTCCGCCGCCGCCACTGGCGAGGAAGGTCTGGAACTGTTCACCAAGGGCGGCATCGATTTGGTGCTGCTTGATTTGATGCTGCCGGGCATTGACGGCACTGCACTGTGCCGCCGCATTCGTGAGCAGAGCCGTGTGCCGATTATTATGCTCACCGCCAAGAGCGCCGAAATCGATAAGGTCGTTGGCCTTGAGATTGGTGCGGACGATTATGTGACCAAGCCGTACTCTTTCCGTGAGCTGCTGGCACGTATTCGTGCCGTGATGCGTCGCAATCAGGCCACTGCCCAGGCTTCCGGCACTGTGGATGACGATATTCCGCTGGTGTGTGGCGATATCGCCATGCAGGTTGGCCAGCATCAGGTCACCGTACGCGGCGAAACCGTGTTCTTCCCGCTCAAGGAATTCGAACTGCTCGAATACCTCATGCAGAACAAGGGCCGTGTGATGACGCGTCACCAGCTGATCGACCGCATCTGGGGTTCGGATTATGTGGGCGACACCAAGACGCTCGACGTGCATGTCAAGCGCGTGCGCTCCAAGATCGAGGAAGATCCGGCGCACCCCAAGTATCTGACTACCGTGCGCGGTCTCGGATACAAGATCGATACTCCCGCGGAGTAAATGGAAGGCGGCCTTCGGGTCGCCTTTTTTTGTTGTGGATTGTGGGCTCGCTGTGGACTCGCCGCAGGCGAGCCCGCTCCAAAAACTACGTAGCCTCAACGTAGCCCACAAACATCCAAGTGTTCATCTTCTGTTTACTGATTTCGGTTTTGGGCCCTTGAAACCACCAATACGCTTGTAGTTGTCATGAATTGACCGGGCAGCGCTGAGCCGCCCGCGAATAGTTGATAGAGGGATTAAGTAATAATCATGCAGAAGAACATCCTCGTTCGCTCCATTGCCGCTCTGTCCGGCATTGTGATGCTCGCTTCCGTGGCCGCCTGCGGCGATAACACCGCCACCACGACCGACAACAGCTCCTCCTCCGATTTCACTTCCAAGTCCACCCCGATCTCCGGCAACTTCTCGGGCGCCGGCGCCTCCTCTCAGCAGGCCGCCGTTGAAGCCTGGATCGCCGGCTTCCAGGGCACCAACCCTGAGGCCAAGATCGCCTACAACCCGTCCGGTTCCGGCGCTGGCGTGCAGACCTTCCTGACCGGTGCCACCGCTTGGGCCGGCTCCGACAAGGCCCTTGCCGATGACGAAGTTGAGCAGTCCAAGTCCGTGTGCACTGAAGGCACCGCCTTCGATGTCCCGGTCTACATCTCCCCGATCGCCGTGGTCTTCAACCTCAAGGGCGTTTCCGATGCCGGCAAGCACATCAACATGGACGCTGCCACCATCGCCAAGATCTTCGACGGCAAGATCACCAAGTGGAACGATCCGGCCATCGCCGATCAGAACAAGGACCTGAAGCTGCCCGACACCGCCATCACCGTGGTGCACCGCTCCGATAAGTCCGGCACCACCCAGAACTTCGTCTCCTACTTCAAGGACGTCACCCCTGACAACTGGACCTACGACCTCTCCGAGAACTGGCCGAACGAGGTTGGCCAGGGTGCCAAGGGCACTTCCGGCGTGATCTCCACCGTCAAGCAGGCCGACGGCACCATCGGCTACGCTGACTTCTCCCAGGTCGGCGACCTGGGCACCGTGGCCGTCAAGGTCGGCGACAAGTACAACGAGATTTCCGCCGAGGCCGGCTCCAAGGTCATTGGGGATTCCAAGCAGGACGACACCGTTAAGGGTGACAACCGCATCGTCATCAAGATCAACCACGCCACCGAGGCCGAGGGCGCCTACCCGATCGTCCTGGTCTCCTACGACATCGTCTGCCCGGCCTACAAGGACACCAAGCAGGCTGAGTTCGCCAAGGCTTGGCTGACCTACGTGACCTCCGACGAGGGCCAGAAGGCCGCTCAGGATGCCGCCGGCACCGCTCCGCTGCCCTCCTCCCTGAAGTCCGAGATCACCAAGTCCATCGAGGCCATCAAGACCAAGTGATGACGTCGGCCCGCAAGGGTCGTGTGGACTGGACCTGACAACTGAACGATAGACTGTAGTAGTAAGAGCAGTCGCCGCCAACTTTAAGCCGCAGTCGTAAACCATACGGCTGCGGCTTAAAGCGGGTCAGGACCCGAACGGTTTGGCAACGTCACAGACGAAAACCGCACCACTTGAATACTTGATAACCACCCTATATAAGGAGAATCCGTGAGTTCGCAAGACAAAACGGCTGTGCAGCCAGTTGGTGGCAAGACCGCCGACAAGGTGTTTCGCGGTGTGGCATACGCCTGCGGCATCCTGATCCTGGTTGTACTTGCCGCTGTGTTCCTGTTCCTGTTCTTCCGCGCCTGGCCACTCATCGGTGGCGATCAGGCCGCCAACAGCCAGACCGTGTCCAGCTTTACCGGCGGCAAGGCCAGCAGCTTCTGGGGCTACGTGCTCCCGCTGTTGTTCGGTACTGTGCTCGTGTCTTTGCTGGCACTGCTGATTGCCTTCTTCGTGTCCATCGGCATTGCGCTGTTCATTTCGCATTATGCGCCTAAGAAGCTCGCCACCGCGCTGAGCTATGTGGTCGATTTGCTGGCTGCCATCCCGTCCGTTATCTACGGTTTGTGGGGCGGCCTGATTCTGGTGCCGGCCATCTACCCGTTCTGGAACTGGGTTGCCAACCACCTGGGCTTCATTCCACTGTTCGAGGGCCCGGCCGCCAACCCGCCGCGCACCGTCGCCACCGTGGCTGTGGTGCTCGCCGTTATGATTTTGCCGATTATCACCTCCATGTCCCGCGATATCTTCATGCAGACCCCACGCCTGCACGAAGAGGCCGCGCTGGCGCTCGGCGCCACCAAGTGGGAGATGATTCGTCTGGCCGTGCTGCCCTTCGGCAAGTCCGGTATCGTGTCCGCCTCCATGCTGGCTCTCGGCCGCGCGCTTGGTGAGACGATGGCCGTGTTGATGATCCTGTCCCCGGGCCTCAACTACTCCATCAAGCTGCTGCAGGCCTCGCAGAACCAGACCATCGCCGCGAATATTGCCGCACAGTACCCTGAAGCCAACGATCTGGGCGTCTCCACGCTGATCGGAACTGGTCTGATTCTGTTCCTGATCACGTTCGTGGTCAACTTCATCGCCCGTAAGCTTACCGAGAAAGCGACTGCGTGATGACTGCTGCTGAGAACACTGAAAAGACTCCGATGGACGGCGCTCCCGAAATCGACTTCGATCGTTTCCGCCCGACCCGTTCCGCCATCCAGCGCCGTAATATCATGGACCACTTCATGCGGGTCCTGATCGCGGTGGCGTTTGTGATCGCCTGCATCCCGCTGATCTCCCTGCTGTGGACCACTATCGTCAACGGCATCAAGCGCCTGAACCTGAACTTCCTGAGCTACAACATGACCGGTGTGGTCGGTGGTAACCAGACCCCGTCCGGTGGTTACGGCGGTGTGCTGCACGCCATCATCGGTACTCTCGAAATCACCGCTGGCGCTATGGTTATCTCCATTCCGATCGGTTTGATGTGCGCCGTGTACCTGGTCGAATACTCGAACCGCGGCAAGCTCGCCACCACGGTCTCCCTGCTCGTCGACGTGATGAGCGGCATCCCGTCCATCGTGGCCGGCCTGTTCGCCTTCTCGATGTTCACGATTCTGCTGGGCCCCGGTACCATCAACGGTTTCGAAGGCTCCGTGGCTCTCTCCCTGCTGATGTTGCCCACCGTGGTCAAGTCCAGCGAGGAAATGCTCAAGATCGTGCCGAACGATTTGCGTGAGGCTTCCTTGGCTCTGGGCGTTACCAAGCAGCGCACGATTACCAAGATCGTGCTGCGCACCGCTCTGCCGGGCATCGTCTCCGGTGCCATTCTGGCCATCGCCCGCGTGATTGGTGAGACCGCACCGTTGCTGATGACCGCCGGCTACATCTCCAGCACCAACGTGAACCTGTTCTCCGGCCAGATGACCACCCTGCCGGTGTTCGTCTACCAGGAGTACTCGAAGCTCAGCGCGAACTGCCCGCCCAACGCCGACGCCACCTGCGTGACCACGATTCCGATGGAACGTGCGTGGGCTGCGGCTCTCGTGCTGATCGTCATCGTGCTGCTGCTGAACCTCATTGGCCGAATCGTGGCGAAGGTCTTCGCCGTCAAGACCGAACGCTAAGCCAGTCGCTAAGCCTAAGCCTTAAGAACACAAGGAAATATAAGGAAACATCATGGGACAACGTATTGACGTCAACCACGAAAACATCTACTACGGCGACTTTCTGGCCGTGGAAGATGTGAACATCAACATCGAGCCGAACAAGGTCACCTCCTTCATCGGCCCGTCCGGCTGCGGCAAGTCCACCGTGCTGCGCACCTTGGACCGTATGCACGAGATCATCCCTGGCGCTCACGTCGAGGGCGAGGTGCTGCTCGAAGGCAAGAACCTGTACGACAAGGACGTGGATCCGGTGGCCGTGCGCCGCGACGTCGGCATGGTCTTCCAGCGACCGAACCCGTTCCCGACCATGTCCATCCGTGAGAACGTGCTGGCCGGTGTGCGCCTGAACAACCACCACCTGGCCAAGTCCGACGCCGACGATCTGGTCGAGTGGGCTCTGCGCGGTGCCAACCTCTGGGAAGAGGTCAAGGACCGTCTTGACAACCCTGGCATCGGCCTGTCCGGTGGCCAGCAGCAGCGTCTGTGCATCGCCCGCGCCGTGGCCGTCCACCCGCAGGTGCTGCTCATGGATGAGCCCTGCTCCGCTTTGGACCCGATTTCGACCCTGGCTGTCGAGGATCTGATCGACGAGCTCAAGAGCGACTACACCATCGTGATCGTGACCCACAACATGCAGCAGGCCGCCCGTATCGCCGACTACACCGCCTTCTTCAACCTGAAGGCCGTGGGCCAGCCCGGTCACCTCGAGTACTTCGCGGACACCATGACGATGTTCAACAACCCGCAAAACGAAGAAGCCGAGCGCTACATCTCTGGAAGGTTCGGCTGATCGTTTCCTGCGCGCAGCGTAATGATTTGTGCGTAGGAGAAACGGCAAAGCCCGCCGCAAGGCGGGCTTTCGCATATTCAGCGCGAGTATTGCCGAGTATTACCGTTCTCGTAACGGAGCGAGCTGGAATACTTCGTCAGACTGGGCGGCGATTTCCTGCTTCGGTCGATCGACGGGAGAACGGCGGTAAAGCGGTACAAGACAAGTCCGCACGATGAACACTCCGTGATAAATTTTCTGTTAACGTGCGAGTATGGAAGAATGGTCGCAGCGAGGTCCAGCAAAGGAGCATAGGTGAGTACTGGTCTGATCGTCAGCATCGTCGTTGTCGTTATTATCGTTGTCTTGATTGGTTGGGGCGTCAGCGCCTATAACAACCTGGTGACGCTGAAGAACCGTGTGAAGAACGGTTGGGCGCAAATCGACGTGCAGTTGAAGCAGCGCGCCGACCTCATCCCGAACCTGGTGAATACCGTCAAGGGGTACGCATCCCACGAGTCTGAAGTCTTCACTCAGGTGACCGCCGCCCGCGCCGGCGTAGTGGCTGCGGCCAGCAACCCGAGCACGACCACTGCTCAGCGCGCCGCCGCTGAAAACCAGCTGTCCCGCGCCCTGTTCAACCTGCAAGCCACGGCTGAGGCATATCCGCAGCTGCAAGCCAACCAGAACTTCATGGATCTGCAGAACCAGCTCAAGGAACTGGAGAACAAGATCGCCTACGCCCGTCAGATCTACAACGACGTGGTCCTGAAGCTCAACACCGCCATCGAAACCGTGCCGACGAACATCATCGCCGGTTTGTTCCACTTTGAACAGGCGCAATACTTCGAGGCCGATGATGCCTCCCGTCAGGTGCCACAGGTCCAGTTCTGACCCGCTCCAGGCCCGTCCGGTATGCCGCCGGCCGGGCCCGTATTGTCTTAAGAGAGGGAAGATATGTGGATACGATTCATTCGCGCCGGAATCGTCAGCATTGTTGCCACGGTGGTGTTGGCAGTTATCACCTTGGCGATAATCGAGACTTCCGCGTTCGGCGATTCGGCCGACCTCAGCTACCGCACGCTGGACTATGATGTGACCGCCACCGCGAACGGTGATTTGAAGGTCACGCAGCATATCGACGTCAAGATGCGTGAGCGTACCGACAGTGACGACAACACCAAGCCGTGGAAGCAACTGTTTCAGCAATACACGCTGAACTCCGGCACCCTGACTGATATCAGCGATATCAGCGTGCGCAACGTCACAGACGGCATCGACTATGCCCAACAGAGCGAGCCCAAGCTGCCCAGTGACGTCTTTTCCGACAAGGAATGGAACAGTGACTACGCCAACCATTGGTATATCGCCGATGTGAGCGATGGCAGCGACCATCCAAAGGCATACACGCCCGGTACCGATGGCCTCAAGCCCAGCGCCTCCGCCACCGAAGATAACACGACCGTGGAGATCGGCTGGAATATTCCGGTCACCACCGAGGCCGACAGTATGAAGTTCGACGTGAGCTTCACCATGCACGATGTGGCCACCAAATGGAAAGACGTGGCCTCCTTCCAATGGGAGCCGTTCGGCAAGAAGAACCAAGTGCCTATCGGCACGGTCACCGGCACCGTCCACTTCCCCAACGGCATCACCGGCAAAACCTCATGGGCATGGCTGCACACCGAGCGCACTTCGGAAACCAAGCGCAACAGCGACGGCAGCTACACGTTCACGGCCTACAACATCCACAATGGCGACTACCTCGATGTGGTCGCGGCGTTCGATGCCGCCAAAGCCAAGGGCATCGCCCGCAAGGGAACCGGCAATCATCTCAAGGACCTGAAACAGGACGAATATAAGCAACAGCAGCGCTGGCTCGACAAGCAACGATTCGCTGCCAGAGCTCGTCTCGTGTTCTGGATTGTCAGCATCGTGCTCGGCATCGCGTTGTGCGCGTGGGGTATCTGGGCTGTGATCTCCAGCAACCGGCGTGCGCAATACCGTGGCAGCGTCGAATACTGGCGCGACCAGCCCGGCATCAGTCCGGCTTCCGCAGCCCGTCTGATTCGCGTGGTCGATCCGTCGACGCGCCAATCCGATGAAGACCGCCAGCTGACCGCCACCATGCTGTCGCTCGCCGTCAAGAAGGCCATTGCCGTCTATCCGGGGCCGTCGGACATGTATCGCGGCATCGACATGAGCCAGGCCACGCCGGTGGGCTTGAGCCAAATGATTGCCGCCGACCAAGGCAAGCAGTATGCGGCAGGCATCACCAGCACCATCGTGATTCTGCCGCTCGCCATTGATGAGGCACCCAACGCGCAACAGTTGGGATTGAGCGAATCGGAAGATGCGCTGCTGAACCTGCTCATCGTCATTTCGCAGCGCTTGGGCAGCCCGGTATTCGACCTGAACCAGATGAAGGCGACCTGCCAGAACTGGCAAGACGGCTATATTGAGCTCGGCAAATTCACCGGTGCATGCAGCATGGAATACCAGCGGCTGGGTGCCACGCGCTCTGTGGGCTGGCAATGGATTCTCCCCGGCGTACTGGCCGTCGTGCTGGGATTTGGTTCGCTGCTGGCCAACAGCTTTATCGGATACCCGGTGGCTGGTCTTATCGAGCTGCCGATATTCCTGGTCGGCCTGTTCTGCTCGATGGCCGGCGCGGTGACCGTGCTCACTGACCAAGGCCAGGATATCGCCGGCCGGACTCTGGGCCTTAAGCGTTATATGGAAGACTTCTCCAACTTCACCGACCGTGGTACCGCCGATTTGGCCTTGTGGGATTGGTATATGGTCTACGCCGCCGCGTTTGGCATTTCCGATCGCGTGATGCGTGAGCTGGCCAAGGCCTATCCTCAGGTCAACGATCCGGCTTGGCTGGATGCCAACGCCTCCAACTCGTTCTCGCCGGGGTAGACGAAGACCGGGGCGATGAAGTCGACATGCGCGGCGATGAAATCCGTGAGCCGCTTGTTGTGGGCGATGCCGCCGGTGAGCAGGATCGCATCCGCCTTGCCTTTGAGGGCGATGGCCACGCCAACGCCACCAAGAAGGTCGCCGAGGTCGAGGCCGAGCTGGGCGATCCTTCCATGGACGAGCTTATTGGCGAAGAGAACCATAAGAACCTGATGGACGACATCGAGCTGCTCGATGGTGCCGGCGATGAACTCGATTTGGATGCCGTGGCCTGCGGCAAGCTGAGCCCGGCGTTCTTTGGCTCGGCGCTTACCAACTTTGGCGTGGAGCCCTTCCTCAAGGAGTTCCTGCATCTGGCCCCGACGCCGCGCGCCTATACCGATACGCTCACCAGCGAACCGGTCGATCCCTGCCGCGACGACTTTAGCGGCTTTGTGTTTAAGATCCAGGCCAACATGGACAAGAACCACCGCGACCGCATCGCCTTTGTGCGTATTTGCTCGGGCAAGTTCGAGCGCGGCATGGATGCCTTCCACGTGCAGGGCAACCGCAAGCTTAAGCTTGCCACGGGTACGTCGATGATGGCCGATGACCGCGCTATCGTGGACGAGGCGTACGCGGGCGATATCGTGGGCCTGTTCGACCCGGGTATCTTTAGCATCGGCGACACCGTGTGCTCCGGCAAGCGCCACGTGCAGTATCCGCAGATCCCGACGTTTGCCCCCGAGATGTTCGCTCGCATTACGCAGGTCGACACGCTCAAGCGCAAGCAGTTCGTCAAGGGTATGGAGGAGCTTGCCCAGGAGGGCGCCATCCAGATCTTCCGCGAGCTGGGTGCCGGCATGGAGAGCGTCATTGTGGGCGTGGTCGGCGTGCTGCAGTTTGAGGTGCTCGAGCGCCGCCTCAAGGCCGAGTACCGTGTTGAGGTTCGTCGCCAGCCGCTGCCCTATACGGACATCCGCTGGATCCAGAACGACCCCGACACCATCGATATCCCGGGCCTTTCGCTCACGCGCGACACGCTGCGTGTCGAGGACATGCGCGGTGGTAAGCTGCTGCTGTTCACGAGCCCGTGGAACGTGGATTGGGCAACCGACCACAACCCCGACCTTATCCTTTCGGAGTTTGGCAACGTAGCCTTTTAACGCATCGGCGCGGTGGCCCTGCGGGGCTGCCGCGCCGCTTGCTTGCCTGATGCCGTGTGAGCGGCTATCATACCCACCGTCGTCTCAAGACCGGGGCGTCCGAGCAGTTCGGGTCCGATATCCTGCTCGTTAAACCTAAAACCAAAGGAGTACATAATGATCAAGAAGGTCATGGAGGACTACAAGGTCCTGTTGCGGAGCATTCCCGCGGCAACGGTTTCGCTGTTTTTCGTGAGCGTCATCATGATGAACCTGCTGGCCAACAAAGAACTTATCAGCCTGCCGTATCTGGCGCTCGACTGTGGCTTTGTGGTGAGCTGGGTTTCGTTTTTGTGCCAGGACATGATCTGCAAGCGCTTCGGCGCCAAGGCATCCATTAAAATCTCTATCCTCGCGCTGCTGGTTAACCTGGCCGTGAGCCTGTGCTTTTGGGCATGCTCGCTCACGCCCGGTATGTGGGGTGCCTACTACGACACCGGCATGATCGAGGTCAACACTGCCCTTAACGCCACCATCGGTGGCACCTGGTACGTGGTGCTGGGCTCTTCGCTGGCAATGCTCGTTTCTGCTGTGGTTAACTCCACGCTCAACCAGTCGCTCGGCCGTATGCTCAAAAAGAATAACTTTGCGAGCTTCGCCTTCCGTTCCTATGTGTCCACGGGTGTTGGCCAGTTTATCGACAACCTGGTCTTTGCCATCGTGGTGAGCCACACGTTCTTTGGTTGGACCTGGGTGCAGGTCCTCATGTGCTCGCTGACCGGCGCTGTTGCCGAGCTGCTATGCGAGGTCTTCCTGAGCCCCGTGGGCTACAAGGTCGTACGCGGCTGGGAGCGCGAGAATGTGGGTTCCGAGTACCTCGAGCGCCACGCAACCGCCTAAGGAGCAAGTATGCGGGTTTTGATCACGGGCGCTTCGGGCGGTATCGGAGCCGCGTGCGTGCAGCGCTTTTTGGACGAGGGCCACGAGGTCGTGGGCTTTGACCTGCTGCCGGCGGCGATCGAACACGAGCGCTACCGCCATCTGATCGTTGATGTTCGCGAGCCTAACTCGTTTCCAGGTGACCTTGAGCCTCAGGTAATCGTGAACGTTGCCGGTACGCAGGATTCGGCAGACGACATCGCCGCCAACCTGTATGGCACCATCAACGTGACCGAGCGCTACGCCTTTGTGGGGGAGGGGCTTGTCGCCAAGCCGGCGCCGTCTATCAAATCCGTGGTCAATGTGGGGTCGGCGAGCGGGCATACGGGATCGGAGTTTCCCGACTATGCCGCCAGCAAGGGCGGCGTTATCGCCTACACCAAGAACCTTGCAAACCGCTTGGCACCGCAGGCCGTCGCCAACAGTGTGGACCCGGGCGGCGTTATCACGCCGCTCAACCGTTGCGTGATGGAAGACGAACACCTGTGGAACCAGATTATGGAGCTCACGCCGCTTAAGCGCTGGGCCACCGCCCAAGAGATCGCCGAGTGGATCTACTTTGTGGGCGTGACCAACCGGTTTATGACCGGGCAGAGCCTGCTGATCGATGGCGGCGAGGCCGGCCGCACACAATTTATTTGGCCCGAATAGGAAACGCGCCCGATGGAAAGCCGTCGGGCGCGTTTTTGATGTATCGATTTTTAGCCGAGGCAAGTCCAGTTGACGGGGGTCGAGCCGTGCTGTTCGAGTAGCCGATTGGCACCGGAAAAGGGGTGCGACCCCATAAAGGCGGGGAGTTCTGCCGTGGCACGGTTAGCCGAAAGCGGCGAGGGGTGCGTGGAGGCCAGACAGAACTTGCCGGTTGCCTTGCCCGCATCAGTTGCGACGAGCTTACCTTCGACCATCTGCTGGGCAAAGCGGCCCCATGCCAAAAAGACTACCGGCTGGGGCAGCTGACAGCAGCGCTCGATAACGTAGTCGGTGAGCGTGCTCCAGCCCAGCTTGGCGTGCGAGTTCGCGGCATGCTCGCGCACGGTGAGCGTAGTGTTGAGGAGCAGGACGCCCTGCTGCGCCCATGGCGTTAGGTCTCCCGTGGCGGGAATGGGACTGCCCAGGTCGGCTTTGAGCTCCTTATAGATGTTGCGCAGGCTTGGCGGCAACTTGGTTTGCGTCACGGGGACCGAGAACGACAGTCCCATGGCCTGGTTAGGTCCGTGATAGGGGTCCTGACCCAAGATGACAACCTTGACCTGGTCGGCCGGCGTGTAGGCGAGGGCATTGAGGATGTCGTCTTGTGCCGGGTAGATAGTCTGCTCGGCACGCAAAAGGGCGATGCGCTCGAGCAGCTGGTTCGTAGTGTCACGTACCGGCTGCGGCGCATCGCCCAACCAAGTTGCTATGTTGCGGTCGCGAGTTGCGGTGTCCATGGGGCTCCTTTATGGCAGATGCTCTGTTGGCATCTATTGTAAAGGCGCACCGGTTGCCTTTATGCCGCGGCTGTATGAGAAGTGGGGTCTACGAGGCGCGCTCGGGCGCTCCTGCCATACGAGCGTGTCCATGTGCGCGGAGGCGCGGAAGCTCGACGGTTGCCGCCATGACGCCGATGAGGATGAGAGCTGCACCCAGGAAGGCGATGGGGCTCAGGACCTCTCCGACTAGGAAGAACGAAAAGACGGCGGAGCAGACCGGCTCGAGCGAGAAGGCAAAGCCGGTGGTCTCGGCGGGCACGTGGGGCTGCACGAGCGTCTGGGTGATAAAGCCGTAGGCAGAGCAGATGAGTGCGAGCGCGACGACGACCACGATCTCGCTGGGCGTGCCGGGAAGCGTGAAACCGCCAAAGGTGAATGCGGCGATACCCGAGAATAAGCCGCCGAAGCCCAGCTGCCAAACGCCCAGAGCCAGCGGGTCGACTTCTTCGACAAAGCGCTTGGCCACGATAATGTGGCTGGCATAGATAAAGGCCGAGAGCAGCATGATGATCGCACCGGGATTCAGGCTGGTGAAGTCGGCGCCCGAGAGCAGCAACATACCACAGGTGACGATGGCGGTGCCGACGAGCACTTTGCGCTCGGGGGCGCGACGCAGCAGGGCGGCGTTGGCAAACGGCACGATCACGACCGTCAGGCTCTGCAAAAAGCCGGCAGTGGAGGCAGAGGTGAGGCTGGAGCCCAGGCACATGCAGGTGAGCTCGGTTGCCATGATGGCGCCGATGATAGCGGCGCGAACCATAAGGTCGCGGTTGATGCGGAACGCGCGTTTGTGGAAGAGCAGCAGGCAGGCCACAAAGGCGATGATGCAGCGTAGCGCGACGATGCTCGTGGCGTTCATGCTGTCCATGCCGATCTTCATGAGGGGATACGAAAAGCCCCATGCGACGGGAACGGAAAATGAGAGCGCGATTGCTTTTTTGCGATCCATGGGACTCCTTTTGTTACAGAACGGTTTCGTAAAAAGGATTCTGCTCCCAGATGTGGATGTAGTAAAGCGAATGTATCTTCAGTATGATTAAGAAATGCTAATGTCTTTAGGAAAAGTACTGGCAAAACGTTTTACGGCTGCATTGATGTGGAGGCGCGATGGCATCGCGGTATCAGATTGTTTGCATGGTGGTCGATCGCGGCAGTCTTAAGGGCGCGGCGGACGAGCTGGGCTATACGCAAAGTGCGGTGAGCCAGGCCGTCAAGGCACTCGAGCGCGAGCTGGGTACCACGCTTATCGAGCGCGGTAAGCAGGGCGTTTCGCTTACGCGTGACGGTAAACAATATCTGCCGTATCTGCGCCAGATTGTGACTGCCGAGGCTGAGCTCGAGGGCAAGCGCCAGGAGCTGCTGGGGCTTTCGTCGACTGATATTCGCATCGCGACGTTTACCAACGTGAGTCGAACCGTGTTACCGCGCGTGATCCGCGACTTTGGGGCGCTGCACCCGGGCGTACGCTTTACCCTCAAGCAGGGCGACTACACGCGCAACGCCCAATGGGTGCACGACGGCGTAGTGGATTTTTGCTTTACGGCACGTGGGTTTACCGCAGGGCTCGAGAAGCGCGTGGTCTATCACGACGAGTTGGTGGCACTGTTGCCGGTCGCTCATCCGCTGACGGCAAAGGAAAAGGTGACGCTCGCCGACCTGGCTTCCGAGCCGTTTGTGCTTCTGGATGAGGGCGAACAGAGCCTGGTGCTCGATGCATTCGCGGCGCATGGACTGTCGCCGCACGTGACGAGCGAGGTCACCGACGACTACACCATCATGGCGATGGTGGAGGAGGGCCTAGGCGTGAGCATGCTCTACCGTCGTACTGTGGAGGGCATGCGTGCCGATATTCGCGTACGTCCCATCGTGCACGCCCCCTCGCGCGACGTAGTGGCGGCCTGGCGCAGCTGGGACACCATGCCCATCGCCACGAGGCACTTTATCGACTATATGAGCTCGCATATTGTCAATTAATGACTGGCGCGGTGTTGAGTGCGGTGTTTAGCGGGCTGTCGCTTTGGCTTGGGTGGCGCGATAGGTGCGTGCCGGGTGGCAGAGTAGTACCGCCACGACCATAAAGAATGCCGTGGTGCCCAGGCTGATGGGGTAGACCATCATGATGTTCGCAAAGGTGCGGAAGTGCGGGAACACGCAGAACACCCAATAGAAGCGGATGCCGCAGACGCAGATCATGGTGATGAGGGCGGGCGTGAGCGAGATACCAAAGCCGCGCAGGTAGCCGGACATGTTTTCGTAGAACATGCTAAAGGCGTACGCCGGGAAGATCGAACACACGCGGATATAGCCGATCGAGACGATGTTGGGATCGCTGTTAAAGAGCGATAGGATCTCGCGTCCCAGGCCGACAATAACGATGATCGTGGTGAGTGCAACGATACCGCCTTCGACCAGGCAGACCTTGAGCGTTTTGGTGCAGCGGTCGATCTGGCGGGCACCGTGATTTTGTCCCACAAAGGTGGTGCAAGCCTGGCTAAAGCTGTTGAGCAGGTTGTAGCACACGTACTCCAGGCTCATGGCGGCGCTCGATGCCGCCATGACCTCGGTGCCCAGACTGTTGATGGCAGACTGGATGATGATGTTGGCGACGGCAAAGACGGCGCTTTGGATGCCGGCGGGCAGGCCGATCTTGACGATGCGCTTGAGGGCGACAGGATCGATAGCCAAGTCGCGCGGGGTAACGCGGACGACGGAGTCGGTCTTGAGCAGGCGGATAAAGAGCGTGGCGGCGCTGACGGTATAGGCGATGGCGGTGGCGATGGCGACGCCCGCGACACCCCAGTGGAGCACAGGGACAAAGATGAGGTCCAGGCCAATGTTGAGGACGGTGGACACGGCAAGCGCCTGCAGCGGCATGCGGGTGATGCCGACGGAGCGGAAGATCGCAGCCTCAAAGTTGTAGAGCAAGATCGAGGGCATGCTGAGCAAAAAGACGCGCAGGTAGAGCGAAGCGAGCGGCATGGTTTCGGCGGGAACGTTGAGCGCGGCGAGCATGGGCTCGGCAAAGATCTCGCCCAGAGCGATGACGACAAAGCCCACGAGCGCCATTAAAATCGAGGTATGGACGGCGCGTTTGACCATGTTCTGATCGTTGCGGCCGATAGCGTTGGCGATGACCACGTTGGAGCCAAGCGACATGCCAATAAACAGGTTGAGCATAAGACTGGTAAGCGGAACATTGGAGCCGACCGCCGCCATGGCGAGGGTTCCCTGGTCGCCCGAGAAGTTACCGATGATGACCGTGGCGATGAGGTTCGACAGCTGCTCCAAGATGCTCGTGGCGGCCACGGGGAAGGCGAACAGGGGAATATTGCGCCACAGCGAGCCGGTGGTCATGTCAATGTGCTTAGATACGGTGTCAGCCATACGCTCTCAATCTCTAACATGCTCTTTCGTGCTTATTTGCGCAGACGATGATACTCCTAATCGACTAGTCATTGGGGACGCTCTTAAACGAGCAGTCATTTAAGAGCGTCCCCAATGACTAGGTGGGGAAGGCGTGAGACAATGGTGGGCGTTGTGTTGTTCGCGCTAAGGAGTTGCCATGTTGTTGTGTCCCGTTTGCCATGAACCGTTGGTGGACGATGAGCGTGGGGCCGCATGCGCGGGCGGACACCGGTTTGACCGTGCGCGCGAGGGTTATCTATATCTACTGCGTTCGTCCAAGAGCGGCGACTCCATGGGTGATCCCAAGTCGCAGGCGCGCAGCCGTCGTGACTTTTTGAACCGTGGATACTACGCGCCGTTGCGCGATGCGATGGTCGAGCTGGTGCGCAAGCAGGTGTCTGGGCGCGCCACGTCTGCGAATGGCCCCATAACGCTGCTCGATATTTGCTGTGGCGAGGGCTATTACACCAGTGCCATGGGCGCGGTGCCGGGCGTAGATGCTTACGGTTTTGACCTGGGCAAGGAGATGGTGCGCCTGGCCGCCAAGCGCGGCGATGCGACCTACTTCGTGGCCAACATGAAGGACATCCCCGTGGCCGATGGCGCCTTCGATATGGTGACCGAGCTCTTTGCCCCCTTTAACGAGCGCGAGTTTGCCCGCGTGCTGGCGCCGGAGGGTTCGCTCTACACCGTGGTGCCGGGTGCTCGTCACCTCTTTGGGCTCAAGGAGGTACTCTACGACACGCCGTACCTTAACGATGAGAAGCTGCCGAAGACCACCGAGCTCGAGTTGGTCGGAACGCAGCGGGTGTCTGCGAGAATTACGCTTCAGACCCAGGCCGACATCGAGGCGGTGTTCCAGATGACGCCGTACTACTACCGCACGCGCCCTGCCGACAAAGAGCGCCTGGCAAACCTCGATACCCTTCAGACTGACATCGACTTCATCATCGCCGAGTACCGCCACAGCTAACAACCTGGCAAAAAGGGACAGGTTTATTTTGGTAGGTTTTATCTGGGCAAACGTAAAGGGCCGACCGCGGAGATGCGCGATCGGCCCTTTTTAGTTGCTTGGCTGCAGAGGTTATGAGAAGCGAGCGCTTATAGGCGGTCCTTGTTCTCGGCCTTAACGGCGTGTGCCTGCTGAACAAAGAACAGGTCGTACACCACGATGACAAAGGCGCCAAAGTTGATGGCGTCGCCGCCAAACGCGGGAAGCGTGAGCACCGCTTGGGCAAGCGTGGCGACCGCGGCAACAATACCGAGCTTAAACGCGCCGTCCACCTGCGAAGGCTTGTTGGCGCCCTTGATACCGGCGACGCCTGCGGCAAGGTCGACGAGACCCTTGGCGATAAGCACGACCGCTGCGAGCGTGGCGTACGAACCGTACGTGGAATCGAGACCGCCCGTGGCGATACCGATGCCGGCGGTGACGAGGCTGGCGATGCCCAAAACAAAGTAGATGAGAGCAAGGATTTTGAGAGTCTTGCGAGTGAAGCTCATGGCTGGTCCTTTCGATACGAGTACGCCAACTTGGCGCACCCAATGTACTGCACATATGGTGAAGCACATTGTAGTTCAACGCGGCGATGCATGCGTTTGAAAGCGCATTGAGCCCGCGCAGCCAAACCCAACCTTTCAAAAAGGAAAGCTGGGCGTAAGTCAAATCGATGGCAGCGTATGCGCGGCGCTGCGATGATGGGTCCATGGTAAGAGCTGGTCTCAAGGAGGAGCCATGATGTACGGAGCAGGGCAAGTGCATGAGCCGCGGTCGTTGGGAAGGCGCATGGGTGATTCTGTGATCGCTGCCGTGTGCACGGGATTGATGGCGGTGCTTTGCATTGGGATGCTGTGGGCCATGTCGCATGTGGGACAATAGCGGACGGTTGGGTGCCGACATAAACGGCGCTCACGTATTCGTTTTGCTTGTTAAGGAGTGTCCATGGGCGTCGCCGATCCCTTTTTTGTTGCTCGGGCCGCGGGTCTTGAGCTGACCGGGACGTCCGAGGGCCTCACGCTCACCGACGGCACGATGGAGCTGCGTGCCGATTTTACTCGCATGCTTCCGCGGCTCAAGCAGGGCCGTCTGCAGCAAGAGCTGCTGGTAAAGGCTGCGCGCGCAAAAGGCATCGAGAGCCCATGGGCGATTGACGCCACGGCAGGCTTTGGCGAGGATTCGCTACTGTTGGCGGCCGCGGGCTTTACCGTCGATCTGTATGAGCAGGATTGCGTGATCGCGGCGCTCCTCAAGGATGCCTTGGATCGTGCGGCAGATAATCCGGCGCTTGCGGCCGCCGTGTCCCGCATGCGCTTGCATGCGGGCGAGGACAGCATTGCCGGCCTTCGCCATACAGCTGAGCTGATCGGGCAGGGCGAGCTTGCGGCTCCTGACGTGGTGTATCTGGACCCCATGTTTCCCGGGCGCACCAAGAGCGCGGCGGTTAAAAAGAAGTTCCAACTCTTGCATCATCTGGAACAGCCGTGTGCCGATGAGGAGGCGCTGGTCGAAGCCGCGCTTGCGGTGCACCCGCGCAAGGTCGTTATCAAGCGGCCGGTGAAGGGGCCACTGCTTGCCGGCGTTAAGCCGAGCTATCAACTTGCGGGCAAGGCCGTTCGCTACGATGTTTTGGTGCCACCGCGCCCGTAGCTTGCGTGCGATGGTTGGCGCTCCGTCAGTGCCGTGCCGATGCGGGGTCTATTTCCAAGGGTGCGACGTCAGGTGCCAGCCGCCGCAGTATTCGCATTTGTAGCAGGCCAGCCCGCGGCGCCCACGGTTTTCGCAGTCGGCCATAACGGCCTCGGCCTCGGCGCGTGTGTCGTAACGGTTTTTGCGTTCGCATGACTTGTAACGCCAGGCTTCATCGCGCTCGGCGTCTAGGGCGTCGCGGCGCTCGTCCTCGCGCGCAAACAGGTCGCTCATATCGCCGCCGGTAGCAGCGCCCAAAAACTCGCTTTTGGCCTTTGACCAGGCGGCTCGCTTTTTGCTTCCCATCTGCTTAGCGCCTCTCTCCAAACGCTGGTATCATTGCTCAACCAAAGTGATACCAATAAACGTGAGGTCGCCGCGTGATGATCAGAAAAACCCTCGATACCGACATTCCCGCCGTCATGGCTATCTATGACGCAGCCCGCGCCTTTATGCGCGCACATGGCAACGCCACGCAGTGGCCCGAGGGCACGCCTTCTGCCGAGCAGCTGGCTGCCGATATCGCCGCCGATGGCAGCTATGTGTGCGAAGTCGACGGCCACGTGGTGGCGACGTTTGCCTTTTTGCCGGGCCCGGACGAGTGCTATGACGTCATTGAGGATGGTCAATGGCGCAGCGACGCTCCGTACGCCGTGCTGCATCGCGTGGCGTCCGATGGCACCGTGCACGGTATCGCGGCTGCGATGTTTGCCTTTGCCAAGGAGCGTGCCGATCACCTGCGCATCGACACGCATCAGGACAACCTGCCCATGCAGGGAGCCATCGCCAAGGCCGGGTTTAAGCGCGCCGGTATCGTATATGTGTCGGACGGTACGCCGCGCGTCGCGTTTGATTGGCTGCGCGAGGCGTAAGAGCGACGCCTCATATCAATAATTCGCGCGAACGAAAATGGTCCCACCCGGGGCCATTTTCGTTCGCTGCACTGTTTTGCAAGCCGGCTTTCGCAAGGCGCGAACCTACGAAAAACGCCGCGCGGCAACGTGGGGCGATGAGCTCGGTCGGGGGATAGGGCCCGCTTCGCCCGCCGGCCCGTAAATTGTATCATCCAGTGTGGAACGAGGACGCCCGTTGCCGCGTGCGATGGGCTTGTAATAAGAGGAGAGCCATGTCGAAGCAGGCAGTCGTTGGAATCTTGGCGCATGTCGATGCCGGCAAGACCACGTTGGCCGAGGCCATGCTGTTCAACGCGGGCCGCATTCGCAAGCGCGGCCGCGTGGACGATGGCGATTCGCATCTGGACACTAACGCGATCGAGCGTGAGCGCGGCATTACGATCTTCTCGTCGCAGGCCGTGCTCGACCACGGCGATACCCGCGTCATGCTTGTGGATGCGCCCGGCCACGTCGATTTTTCGGCCGAGGCGGAGCGCACACTGCGCGCGCTCGACTATGCGATTTTGGTTGTGAGCGCCAACGACGGCGTGCAGGGGCACACCGAAACCCTGTGGCGTCTGCTTGCGCGCTATGACATTCCGACGTTCATCTTTATCAACAAAATCGATTTGGAGAATCCCGGCCGCGATGTTTTGCTGGCACAACTTGGGCAACGTCTCTCCGAGGGCTGCCTGGATGCCAGCGAACTGCTGGTGGGCGGGGCTGTTCAGGAGGACGCTGCTGCGTTGGACGAGGCGGCGCTCGAGGAGTTTCTTGAGGCGGGTGAGCTTTCCGCCGCGACGCTGTCGCGCATGGTTGCCGAGCGCAAGCTCTTTCCCTGCTTTGCCGGCTCGGCGCTCAAGGACCAAGGCGTGGACGAGCTGCTGGATGGCATATGCGCGCTGATGCGCGAACAGACATGGCGCCCGGAGTTTGCCGCGCGCGTCTACCGCGTGAGCCGCGGGGATCGCGGCGAGCGCTTGGCATGGGTTAAAGTGACCGGCGGCACGCTGCATGCCAAGCAGATGATTAACGGACGTTCCGGTGCCGAGGCGTGGGAGCAGAAGGTCGACCAGGTACGCATCTATAACGGCGAAAAGTATGAGCTTGCTCAAGAAGTTGCTGCTGGCGGTATTTGTGCCGTGACGGGCCTAGCGCACGTTCGCCCTGGTGATGCCCTAGGCGCGGAGCCCGCGGGCGATGCACCTGTCATTGCGCCGGTTCTCACCTATACGGTGCTTCCGGGCGAACACGATGTCCATACGGTGTTCCAGGCGCTGGCCGAGCTTGCCGACGAGGATCCCATGCTCGGCGTAAGCTGGAACACGCATCTTGAACAAATACATCTGCAGCTTATGGGGGCGGTGCAGCTCGAGGTCGTGCAACGGGTGTTGGCCGATCGCTTTGGCCTTTCGGTTGCGTTTGAGTCTGGCGGCATTCTCTATAAGGAGACTATTTCGCAGCCGGTCGAGGGCGTGGGCCACTTTGAGCCACTGCGCCACTATGCCGAGGTGCATCTACGCCTGGAGCCGTTGCCGGCGGGTTCGGGCGTGCAGTTTGGTACCGTGACCTCGACCGACGAGCTCGATCTTAACTGGCAGCGTTTGGCACTCACCAACGCCATGGAGCGCGATCACCTGGGCGTGCTGACCGGCTCGCCCATCACCGATGTGCGCATTACGCTCACGGGCGGCCGTGCGCATGCCAAACATACCGAGGGCGGCGATTTTCGCCAGGCCACGTACCGCGCGATTCGCCAGGGGCTCATGCAGGCGCGTGAGGCCGGCGCGGCGGTACTGTTGGAGCCGTGGTACCACTTTGAGCTCGAGGTGCCGGGGGAGTGCGTGGGCCGGGCGCTCTCAGACGCCACGCGCATGGGCGCTGAGTACGAACCGCCGGCGATGGCGGGCGATCGGGCAAAGCTTGTGGGTCGCGTGCCAGCATCCGAGGTGCAGGATTACGCGCTGGAGGTGGCTGCCTATACGAGCGGTCGCGGTCATCTGTACCTGGAGTTCGCCGGCTATTCGGCTTGCCATGATGCCGAGCGCGTAATCGAGACTGCCGCCTATGAGCCCGAGGCCGATCTGCCCAACACGCCCGATTCGGTCTTTTGCTCTCACGGCGCCGGCTACACGGTCAAATGGTACGACGTACCCGCCGCGGCGCACGTAAAGGTCGATCCCGCCACCTTTCGCCCCTGGCGGGCAGCAGATGCCGAGTTTTTCGGCCACATGTGACAAAGGGACAGTTCCTTTGTCACATGCTATTGGTGTAACTCGGTACAAATTGGTATAACTGTTGTCAGGGTTTGCCAATCCGAGGAGGCCGACATGAATCCAAATCCCTTTAAGCCAACGGCAGGCAAGCGGCCTCCGATACTCATTGGTCGCGAGTCGGTCATCGAGGATTTCGAGGAAGGCCTCGACAACGGCGCTGGGGCGCCGGGCAGGCTCATGCTCATTACGGGAAACCGCGGCTGTGGCAAAACGGTTCTCCTACGGGAGCTGCAGCGTCTAGCCAGCGCGCGCGGATGGGCGGTTGTCTCCGATTTCGCTTCGCTTGGCTTATGCGACCGCTTGGCCGACGCGCTTCGCTCGAATAAACCCGTTGTGACGTCAATGGAGCTCGGTCCGTCGTTTGGCCGGATGTCGGTCGAGGCGGCGCGAGCAAAGGGCGAAACGTTGCGAGGGCTGGTCAACGAGCGCCTCAAGAAGCTCGGTCCAGGCAAGGGCATACTGTTTGCGATTGACGAGGCCCAATCTGCGTCTATCGAGGAACTGGCGGCGCTGGCCGTTCTCTATCAGCAAGTGCCCGGAGATCAAGATGCTACGGGCTTGTCCGATAGCGACCAGCGCGGTCTTGCGCTGGTGTTCGCCGGCTTACCCAGTATGGTTGATGACTTGCTCGAAGAGCCGAGCGTGACGTTTTTGCGGCGTGCTCAGCAGCGTACGCTGGGGGCGATTTCTTTGCCCAAAGTGCGCGATTCGTATATCCAGACGGTCAAAGACGCTGGTCTTTACGTTGATGCGGAGACGGCGGACCTTGCGGCGCGCAAGAGCATGGGGCATCCCTATATGGTTCAGCTGGTGGGCTATTACATGTGGCGGTCTGCTGTCCGGCGTGGCTTGCAGGTCATTGAAGAGCGCGATGTTGAGGCTGGGCACGCGGATGCCGTCTCCGAGTTCTACGAAGCGGTTGACGCGCCCCTGTATTACGGGCTGCGCAGTCCACAGCGCCTATTTATCGAGGCCATGGCAGTTGACGGAGGCAAGCCGACGCGCATGGCGGACATCATTGAGCGCTGTGATCGCACTCAGAGCTGGGCGAGTAAATATCGCGCAAGCCTGATTCGCGAGCGCGTCATCGAGGCTGCCGGATACGGCCTCGTCCGGTTTACCGTGCCCATGCTGGGCGCGTACATTCGC
Source organism: uncultured Collinsella sp. (assembly GCA_900541285.1). GTDB lineage: Bacteria > Actinomycetota > Coriobacteriia > Coriobacteriales > Coriobacteriaceae > Collinsella. The sequence goes on along the minus strand of UQJA01000007.1, from coordinate 6,976 downwards.
GATCGAGTTATATGGCATGAGTAGGGTGATAAAGGTGACGGAACAGAAGATGAACCCGCAGGCTATCGAGGTGCGTGGCGCGCGCGTCCATAACCTCAAAGACATCGATATCGATATTCCGCTGGGAAAGCTCGTGGGCATTGCCGGCGTGTCGGGTTCGGGCAAGAGTTCGCTGGCACTCGGGGTTCTTTATGCCGAGGGCTCGCGCCGCTATCTGGAGGCGCTCAGCACCTATACCCGCCGTCGTCTGACGCAGGCCGAGCACGCCCAGGTGGACGAGGTGCTGCACGTGCCAGCGGCGCTCGCATTACATCAGCGCCCCAGCGTACCGGGCGTGCGCTCGACCTTTGGTACCATGACCGAGCTCAACAATAGCCTGCGTCTACTCTTTAGCCGTTGCGCCCATCACGTGTGCCCGCATTGCGGGGCGCGTGTGGAGCCGAGCCTTAACGTGGCTGCGGGCCTGTCGCTCACGTGTCCGACATGCGGCCGCGAGTTCTACGCGCCGAGTGCCGAGGATTTGGCTTTCAATAGCGGCGGTGCGTGCCCTACCTGCGGCGGTCATGCGCGAGGTAGACGAGGCGAGCCTGGTGCCCGACGAGTCAAAGACCATCAACGAGGGTGCGGTGCTTCCCTGGGGCACGCTCATGTGGGACCTGATGAAGCAGGTGGCCGGCGAGATGGGCGTGCGCACCGACGTGCCGTTTAACCAGCTCACGCCTCAAGAGCGCGACATCGTGTTTCACGGCCCGGCGGTTAAGAAGCACATTCTCTACGTTCCCAAAAACGGCGAGGGCGCCACGCCGCTCGACTTTACCTATTACAACGCCGTCTATACCGTTGAGAATGCGCTCGCCAAGGTTAAGGACGATAAGGGGCTTAAGCGTGTGGCTCGCTTTTTGCGCGAGGGACCATGCCGTGACTGCGCCGGCACGCGTCTCTCCGAGGCTGCGCGCCAGCCCCAGGTGCGCGGTATCAATCTGGCTCAGGCCGCGGCCATGACGCTTGGTGATGCGATCGAGTGGGTGCGCGGGGTGCCCGCATCCTTGCCGGCCGAGATGCGGCCCATGGCGACGGATATCTGCGATTCGTTTTTGAGCACGGCTCGTCGTCTGGTCGACCTGGGTCTCGATTACCTTTCGCTCGATCGCGCCGGTGCCACGCTCTCCACGGGTGAGCGCCAGCGCGTGCAACTCGTCCGCGTGGTGCGCAACCGATCGACAGGCGTGCTCTATGTGCTGGACGAGCCCTCAATTGGCTTGCATCCTGCCAATGTCGACGGCTTGGTGGGCGTAATGCGCGACCTGGTGGATGACGGCAATACCGTGGTTGTTGTCGACCACGATACACGTGTGCTGGCGGAGGCTGATTATCTGGTCGAGATGGGCCCCGTTGCCGGAGCAGGCGGCGGCAACGTAATCGCCGCTGGTACGGTAGACGAGGTCGAGCAATCGCAGGACAGCCGTATCGCGCCGTTTTTGCGCGCCGAGCCCAAGCGCTTGCGTCCGCAGGTGACTGACGACGAAATGTTCGACCAGGGCCATATCCGCATGGCGACCGATACCATCCATACCGTCAAGCCGCTCGAAGTCGATATTCCGCGCGGTCGCTTGGTCGCGGTTACGGGTGTTTCGGGTTCGGGCAAGACGACGTTGGTGCTCGAGACGCTCATCCCGGCGCTTAAGGCGCAGGCAGCTGGCGAGCGCTTGCCACGCCACGTGCGCTGGATCGATGCCGAGGGCATTGCGCGTGCCAACCTGATTGACGCCACGCCCATCGGTGCCAACGTGCGCTCGACGGTGGCAACCTATGCCGACATCCATGATGAGCTGCGCCGCGCCTTCGCCCGTACGCCCGAGGCCAAGGCAGCCGGCTACAAGGCGGGCGCCTTTAGCTACAATACCGGCGCCTTGCGCTGCCCTACGTGTGATGGCACGGGCTCGATATCGCTCGACGTGCAGTTTTTGCCCGATGTCGAGATCGTCTGCCCGGCATGTCGCGGCTCACGTTATGCAGACGCGGCTTCGCATATCCATCGCGAGGGCAAGGACGGGAGCTTGCTTACGTTGCCGCAGCTCATGGATATGAGTGTGGATGAGGCCATCGACGCCACACTGGGACTCAAGAAGGTTCAGACGCGCTTGCAGACCTTGCACGACCTGGGCTTGGGTTATCTCACGCTCGGTGAACCCACGCCGGCGCTTTCGGGCGGCGAGGCACAGCGTCTTAAGCTTGCGAGCGAGATGGGCCGCGTGCAGGACGATGCCGTATTCGTATTCGACGAGCCCACGATCGGCCTACATCCGCTCGATGTTCAGGTGTTGTTGAGTGTGTTCGATGGCCTCGTTGCCAAGGGCGCCACGGTTATCGTGATTGAACACGATCTCGACCTTATCCGTAACGCCGATTACGTGATCGACATGGGCCCGGGCGGTGGCGATGCGGGCGGGCAAATCGTCTGTGCCGGCACGCCGGGGGACATCGCGGCCTGCTCCAAGAGCATTACCGGACGTTATCTATAACCGAATGCGACAAAGGGACAGTCCCTTTGTCGCATTGATACCTATTTCACGCATTGAGCTGCGAGATAGTCGCGGAAGAATGGCAATTCAAATGCGACGAGCCCTCGTCCTCGTTCCCCGATGATGCCGGCATCTATCATGCGGCGTCGGTAGCGGGAGACCTGCTGTGGCGAACGCTTAAGGCGCTCGACAAGGTCGGCGGTGGTGGACTCTTCCTCGTCATCGAGCATGGCGATGAGGAATCGCTTGTCCTCTGCAGTGAGTTCTCGATAGGTTGCCGCGAGGATTCGGTCGTCCATCTCGTCGCGCGCGATTTTGATTCCCAGGTCAAAGTCGCGTGACGAGATTTCCTTCGAATCGCTTGTGAGATCCCAGGCACGGTAGCCTACGAGCTGCAATAGGAAGGGAAAACCAGAGATCGAGCGAACGGCTCTATCGATTCCCTCAGCATCTGCCAGGCGATCGTTTTCCTGGATTGTGCGAATTAAGGCCTCGCGTACGTCATAGTCGGCAATGCGACCCAGATGATATTGTTGGGCGCGGCGAAGGAACGAGACCGTCTTGTGGTTCAGCAACGTCGAGACGTTGTTGGGAAGTCCCGCCATGAGCAGCGCGACGCGTTTCCCATCGGTCACAAAGTGCTGATACGTCGCTGCGAGCTGAATCATTTCGTCGAGTGTCGGGTCCACCTCGTCAACCGTGACGAGCAGACCGGTGCCCGCCTTGTTGAGCTGGTCGATGATGTCGCTCATGCGATAACGCCAGGTTGAGGCATCGTGAACGTGACTGACCTCGATGCTGCCGAGCGGTGCAATTCCGAGACCGGTGACTTCGAAGTGGTTGGACGGGTCGATAAGATGGCCGGCAGCACGTTTCGCCCCGAACTCGATTTCCTCAAGCATTCCCGGGAGCGCGGTCGTCTTTACGGCAATCCAGCCGTGGGATTCCGCCCTTGTCGCGAGCGACGACATGAGAGCGGTTTTACCGGTTCCACGCGCGCCTGAGAAGATCGAGGTCAATTCTGGGCGCCTGCGCTGGCTCAAGAAGGCACGGTCCAAATCCCGAATAATCTGTTGTCTGCCAGCGAGATGAGCAGGAACCTCACCAAAGCTAGGGGTAAACGGGTTCTCGAGATATTCCACAAGGCTCTCCTTTCACACCGCCGTTTAACTTCATTTTACTTTAGTTAATTCTGATTAAAAGTGAGGGCTCTTTATCTTGAGCATCAATTAGGCGTGTGTGCTATCGGCGTGGCGCTTGAATGTGACAAAGGGACAGTTCCTTTGTCACATTCCTGGAAAGGCTGTTTGGCGCAGGGCTTCGTAGAGGACGATGGCGGCGCTGTTGGAAAGGTTGAGTGCGCTGATGCGGTAGTCGTCCGGGTTGACGAAGTTGCCGCAGATATCCTGTCGAAGGATGGCCTCGTGGCTGTCCTCGGTATGCCCGAGCGATTCCTCGTGGGCTTCCCAGGCCTCGGCGTTATCGAGCGAGTCGCAATCGCGCAGCATAGGGATGCGCTCGCAGCGCTCGGGCGCCGCGGCAAGCAGTGGCTCGGGAATGCCCGAGCTCTCGCTGCCAAAGACCAAGTAGTCGCCATCGCGGTAGGTACTCTGAGCATAGGTGCGGCGTGCCTTTTTGGTCAGCAGATGCAGGCGACCATCGGCGGGGGAGAGGTCGTTGCGCGCAAGGAAATCTTCCCAGCCGGCATAGGTGGTCACGTCCAGGTTTTGCCAGTAGCCCAGGCCGGCGCGACGTACCGTCTTGTCGTCGAGCGAAAAGCCCAGTGGCTCCACCAGATGTAGGCGGGCGCCGGTGACCACGCAGGTGCGGCCGATATTGCCCGTATTGGCCGGAATCTCGGGCGCATACAGCACAATGTTGAACATGAATCTCCTTGGCTCAGAACGAAAAGCCACCACGAAGGGTACCTTCGTGGTGGCTTGGCGGTTACGTGGGCGAAAAATGCCCGCTTGGATAAACCTAGGCGCGGTGCCAGTCGGTCAGGCAGGCATCGAGGGAGGCGATGAGCGCATCCTTGTCCATGTGACGGCCGATGATGCACAGGCTCGTCATGCGGTCGCCCGTCTCGTCGTCCCAAATTTGCATGATTTCGGGGTTCTCGTCGATGGTCTTCTGCTTCTCGCCCTCGGGCGCCGAGTCGACAAACAGGCCGTTCTCCATCAGGCGCATCTGGTGGCCGGCCTGCTCAAACATGTAGCACATGTCCGGATCGCCGGTCTGCCACAGCGGACCCTTGACGCGGATGACCTCGTCGGGCCACTTCTGCTCAACAAAATCGGTGAACTTCTGCAGGTCAAACGGCTTGCGGCGCGAGTACACAAAGGTCTCGATGTCGTACTCGAGCACCTCGGGGTCGTCGTGCTCCTCAGGATGCTCCATGGCATCGATCCAGGCGGCGGAGTTGTAGGCGCGCATAAAGTCGAAGCGGTCGGTATCGAGCAGCTCCTCCATGGGGACCTCGCCGTTTTGGGCCTCGACAATTACGGCGTCTTTCTGCAGGCTGCGCACGATGGCCTTGAGCTCGGCGATCTGCTCAGGGCTCACGGTGTCGGTCTTGTTGAGGATCAGCGTGGAGCAGAATTCGATCTGCTGGATGAGCAGGCTTTCGATGTCGTCCTCGTCGATATCCTCGGCCAGCAGGTCGCGACCGCCGTTGAACTCGTCGTACATGCGGGCGCAGTCGACCACGGCCACGATGTTGTCGAGCGCGAGCTTGGGCTCGCCGCCCACCTTGGCCTCGTCGCAGAAGCTCGAGATGGTGTAGGCGATGGGGATAGGCTCGCAAATGCCCGATGCCTCGATGATGATGTAGTCGAAGTTGCCCGAATCGGCGATGCCCTGCAGCTGGTTGGCCAGGTCATCCGAAAGCGTGCAGCAGATGCAGCCGTTGGTGAGCGGGATGAGGTCGTCGGTCTCGGAAAGGCCGCCGTCGGCGATGAGGCTGGCGTCGACATTGATCTCGCCGATATCGTTGACGATCACGGCGGCGCGGATACCGCCATCGTTAGCGAGGATGTGGTTGAGCAGCGTGGTCTTGCCGGCACCGAGGTATCCGGTAAGCATGATGATCTTCACGGGTTTGTTGGGCATGTGCCCTCCTTTGTTAGACATGGCTTACAGTTGAATCTTATGCCAAACGCCTGCTCTTATACCCACGAGCCGGCAAATAACACAAGCTACTCCCAGGCTCCCCATACATCGGGGCAATAACCGACGGTGGCCTTTTTGCCGTTGCGCACGATGGGTTCGGCGAGAACCTGCTGGTTCTCGAGCAGCTTGTCGAAGCGCTGACTAGGGGTGAGGTGCTGGATGAGTGCGAGCGTCTCCTCGTCCTTGGCTTTGGGGTTGAGCAGCTTGTCGATGCCGCCGACCGCCTGCATCACGCTCGTGAGCTCGCCCTTGCTCATCTCCTTTTCCCTAAGGTCGATAAACTGCACCTTAATGCGGCGCTCCCTAAAATAGCGCTGGGCCTTCTTGGTGTCGAAGGACTTCTTAGTCCCGAAGATTTGAATATTCATGGTCCCGCCGTTCTACCTGATGAAGTTGGTCGTTGCTCGATCTGCCTCGGGTGCGTTGATGCCGGCGGCCTGTCCTGCCTCGATACAGCGAAGGAGCCAGGCCATGTTTTTGCCGATGTTGCGCATGGTGGCAAGGCCCTCGGCGTCCCCATTGGCGTCGCCGGGCACGCGACCAAACACGTTGTTCCAGTACGTGGAGGCAACCACGGGCATCTGGTTGATGGTGAAGTACTTATTGAGCACATCGAAGGTGGTCGACGTACCGCCGCGACGGGCGACGGCGACGGCAGCGCCCGGCTTGTGTGCAAAGGCTTTGCTTCCGGCATAGAAGGCGCGATCGAGGGCCGAAAGGATGCGGCCGCTGGGGTGCGCATAGTAGACGGGCGAGCCCACGACAAGGCCATCCGCCGCCTTCAAGAGCCCTGAGCACTCATTGACCGGATCGTCGTCAAACACGCACAGCCCGGTTTCCCGGCAAGCGCCGCACGCGATACAGCCTCGAATGGGCTTCGAGCCGATGTGCACGATATTCGATCCGATGCCGTTTTTCTCAAGCTGTCCTGCCACTTCGCTGAGAGCGGTGTAGGTGCAGCCCTTCTTGTGCGGGCTGCCGTTGATAAGCAGTACGTTCATAAAAAGCCTCCTTTATCCTTTATTGAGGATGTACATGGAGCAGGAAAAACCTTCATTCGCTGGAGAAATCGCTCAGAACCTGAAGCAGGGAGCACAGATTGCCCAGTCTGTCGTCGCCGAGGTATTCCCTGATTTCCCGTTGCGCCTCTTCCCACAGGGGAAAGGCTTCCTCCAGCTTGGCCTGCCCTTCTGGCGTCAGTTCCACCACCTTCTTCCGGGCATCGTCAGGATGCACGCCAACGGCAACAAACCCCGCCCGCTCCAACAGCCCGATATTCCGGG
>UQJA01000006.1 GCA_900541285.1 uncultured Collinsella sp. | reverse complement strand
CTGCTTTTCCAGCTTCTTCTTGCTGGTGTTGGCGGTGATGCCGTCGGGATTGGCGGCACGGCGCTCGGCGGCCGCGCGTTCGTCAGCCAGCGCCGCCTCGGCTTTGCGGGCCTGCTCGACCTCATCGTTCCAAGGCAGCTCCACGCGCTGGCGGGCAGCGGCCTCGGGGCTCAGCACCTCGGCATCCAGATAGTTCAGAACTTCTTCGACGAGCATCTCGGTCTCGGGGCGCGGGATGAGCACACCGGGGGCGCACGCGACGTCGATCATGCGAAACTGCGTGCTACCGGTGATGTACTGCAGCGGCTCGCCCTTCGCGCGACGGACGACCGCCGCGTGCATGGTCTCGAGCTGCGCTGCGTCGAGCGTCTCGTCCATGCGCATATATAAGTCGATACGCGCCAGACCCGTAGCTGCGCACAGCAGCCACTCGGCAGAAAGACGGGGGTGCTCCTCGCCGCGCTCGGCCAGGTACTCCTTGGTCCACTCGAGACAACGCTTGATGGTCCAGATCTCGTTTGCCATGGGGCCCTCCCCTCTTAAGCGCCGGACGGCGCGCGAATGTCGGAGCAGATTGTAAGCGAGGCTAGCGCTTGGCAAGGGGCGATTGAAGGCGATTATCGAGAATCAGCCCAGAATTTTGCACCGGGCTCGCTCAAAGTGTTCATTCGCCGACGTCTAAATTTGCATTCGTCAAGCTTTTGGCAAGGTTGACCCAAAACTGACCAATATCTAACCAAGAACTTGCCACATCGCTTGACGCACGACCCATCAAAAATCGCTCCGCGACTTCTTGAACGATATTTTGAGCAATATTTTCGATAGCGGACTTATGCCATCAATTGCCTTAAGCAGGTAAGCAGCTCAAATGACATCACAGCCGACTGAATAAAATATCAAGGCAATGTCACCAATGACTCCCTACGAATCATTTGACAACCAAGGAAACGCCGATGTTTTGGCAATGTCAGCGAGCGACATCCAGAGCGAACAAGTTGGCATGAAAAAGGCAGGGCATAGACCTTCTGGTCATGCCTTGCCTTTTGAATGACAAATTGTCGCTCTGGGCGGCGCGCAGCGTCGAGCCGTTACGGCGTTTGGTAAAACGCCGTAACCTAAACAGCCTGTGCCAGCTTCTCGGCTCGCTCGGCGGCGGCGAGCGCCTCGATGACGGTGCCGAGCTGATCGCCCAGAAGGACGCCGTTGTAGGTGGAGTTGAAACCGATGCGGTGATCGGTCACGCGGTCCTGGGGCTGGTTGTAGGTACGGATCTTCTCGGAACGGTTGCCGTGGCCGATCTGGCTTTGGCGCTCGGCACCGAGCTCTGCCTGCTGCTTCTCGAGCTCCATCTCGTACAGACGGGCACGCAGCATCTGCATGCAGACCTCGCGGTTCTGGATCTGGGAACGCTGCTCCTGTGACTGCACCACGGTGTTGGTGGGCAGGTGGGTGATTCGCACAGCGGAGTAGGTAGTGTTAACGCACTGACCGCCAGGGCCGGAGGCGCAGTAGGTGTCGATGCGCAGGTCGGACTGGTTGATCTGGACGTCGATCTCCTCGGCCTCGGGAAGTACGGCGACGGTAGCCGTGGAGGTCTGAATGCGGCCTTGGGACTCGGTCTTGGGGACGCGCTGGACGCGGTGCACGCCGGACTCGTACTTCATAACGGAGTAGACGCGGTCGCCCTCGACCTTGAACTCAATGGACTTAAAGCCACCGGCCTCGCTGGGGCTGGAGTCGAGCACGGTGGTCTTCCAGCCGCGCGACTCGCAAAAGCGCTGATACATCTTGTAGAGGTCGCCGGCAAAGATGGCCGCCTCGTCGCCACCGGCGGCGGAGCGAATCTCGACGATGGTGTTCTTGTCGTCATTGGGGTCGCTCGGGATGAGCATGTACTTGATGTCTTCCTCGAGCTGGGGAAGCTTGGCCTCGTTTTCGGAGATGTCCATCTGGAGCATCTCCTTCTCATCGGCATCGGTGGTATCGTGCAGCATTTCCTTGGCAGCCTCGATGTCATCGAGCGCGCCGATGTACTCGCGCGAGGCAGCAATGAGGTCGGACTGGTGCGCGTACTCCTTGTTGAGACGCGTGAACTCCTTGATATCGGAGGCGACGGCCGGGTCGGAAAGCTTCTTCTCGAGCTCCTCGTAGGCCTTGATGATCTTTTCGAGCTTGTCGCGCATGACGGACTCCTTTATATGCGTGAAGGTGAAAATCGGCAGAATTGATGGGGCGCGGGGCGCCGCTGCGGGGGTAAGCCCAGCTAGAACATGTCGATCTTCAGATACATGCGCATCCCTTCGCGTATGGGGTACATAATTGCGGTCTAACCCATACATGATAGCGTGCGCAGGCAAACCTGCATATAACCCGCACGGAATGATTGGTGCAAACAAACCTGACCCCATTGCACCAAGGGCTTGCTTTTTGGCTAGAGCGTTTGGAGTAGAGCGACGAGGAAACGGATGCCCTGGAGGTAGGCGCGGCGGGTGATGCGCTCGTTGGTGCCGTGGACGCCGCGATCACACTCGTCGTCATCAACCACAAATGCCGAGAAGCGAATGCACTCAGGGCAAATGTGCTGGTAGTTGGCAGCGTCGGTCGCACCGATCACGGTCGAGGGCACAATTGCCACTGGCTCGAATGATCCGTTTTCCTCCGTCCCCTTTGGATCACGGAAATAGCGGGCGGCGATGGAGCGAACCGCCTCGAGACCGGGACCACCGATGCGCGGGGACGGCGAGGGTTCGGAGCTGCCGGGGCCCAGCTCCACTTCGACACGACCGGCAAGGTCCGCCCCGGCAACCGCCTCACGGCAGCGCGCCACAACGTCGGCCACGCTCGTGCCTTCGAGCATGCGGAAGTTGATATTGGCCCACATATCCTGCGGCATCACGTTAGCACCGGTGCTACCGCCCTCGATTTGGGTCGGTGCACAGGTGGTGGTCACGAGCGGATAGAGTTTCTTGCTGGCGAGACACGCGCGCACGATGGCATCCTTGTTGGTGGCAATCTCATCCGCCGTATAGAGCCCCAGCTCGACGAGCTGTACGGCAAGCAGGTCCGTAACGCGCGTCGGCCACTCGATATCGCAGATTGCGGCGATAGCGCGGCTCAGTACCTCGAGCGATGTGCCGCCGTAGGGGTTGGACGAATGCCCGCCCTCACTCTTCGTCTTGAGCACAATATCGGCGTAGCCCTTCTCGGCAAGGTCGGCATGCATAAGCCAGCCCTCGCCCGCGCCATACTCGGCAGCTGGAACGATGCGGTAGTCACCCTCGTCGATCAGGTACTCAAGCTCAATGCCGCGCTCCTCGAGCGCGCGGCCGATGGCGCCTGCGCCGTACTGCGTAGTCTCCTCGTCCTGGCCAAAGGCCAGGAGCAGCGTGCGCTCGTGCTCCCAGCCGTGCGTCAGCGCATACTCAACCGCCTCGAGAATGCCTGCGACCTGGTCTTTCATATCGATGGCGCCGCGACCCCAAATGTAGGTGTCGTCTACATGCCCGCTAAAGGGGGCGTACGTCCAGTCGTCCTCGGTACCCGGCACCACGGGGACCACGTCCATGTGACCCATGAGCACAACGGGCTTGAGTGCGGGGTCGGAGCCGGAAAGCGTCACCAGCAACGAATGATCGATGAGCTCGACCTTACCCGCTGTAAATACGTGCGGCCAGGCCTGCTGCATATAGGCGCGCAGGTCGTCGAACGGCCGCCAGTCCACTGCCTCGGCATCCATGCTCGAAATGGTCGGAAACGACAGCACACGGCCCAGGCGCTCGCATGCGCCGGCCTCGTCTATACCGACAAAATCATCCTCATGCGCAAAGAAGCGCCAAACCTCGGCCATGACATCCTTTCGATTGTGACGACAAGGGCCGCCCCACCGGAGCGGCCCTGCCACGTAAGCGTTTGCGGTCGGCTATTTGTCCTCGAGATAACGCGAGAGGAACTCGCGGGTACGCTGGTGCTTGGGGTTGCCAAAAAGCTCCGCCGGCGCGGCGTCCTCGAGGACCACGCCCTTGTCCATAAAGACCACGCGGTCGGACACCGTGCGGGCAAAGGCCATCTCGTGCGTGACGACGACCATGGTCATGCCGTCGGCAGCGAGCTTGCGCATGACCTCGAGCACCTCTCCCACGATCTCGGGGTCGAGTGCGGAGGTCGGCTCGTCGAACAGCATGATCTGCGGATTCATACATAGGGCACGAGCGATGGCCACGCGCTGTTTTTGACCACCGGACAGGCGACCCACGGCGGCGTGCGCGAACTTTTCGAGTCCCACGCTCGTCAGATGCTCCATCGCTATTTTTTCAGCCTCGGCCTTGCTCATCTTTTTGAGCGTGACGGGCGCGAGCGTGCAGTTATCGAGCACATCCATGTTGTTGAACAGGTTAAAGCCCTGGAACACCATGCCGATGTCCTCGCGCAGCTTGTTGATGTTGCAGCGCTCGGCCGTGAGGTCCTGGCCGTGGAACCAGATGTGGCCCGCGTCCGGGGTCTCGAGCAGGTTGAGGCAGCGCAGGAAGGTCGACTTGCCCGAACCCGAGGCGCCGATAATGGTGACGACTTCGCCGGGGTTAACGGACAGGTCGATGCCCTTGAGCACCTCGAGCGAGCCGAAGCTCTTGCGCAGGCCCTCGACGCGGATGAGCGGCTCATTGGTCTGTGCGGCGGCCATGGTGCCGGTAGTGGCGGTATCTGCCATGATGATTCTCCTCGTCTTGAGCCTAGTTGGAGCTGGGCAGCGTGACCGGAGCCTCGGCGCCGAGCTTTTTGCCAAAGGCCTCGAGCAGGCGGCTCGCCACGAGCGTCAGGATCAGGTAGACCACGAGCGCCACGCAGTAGACCTCCATCTGGCGGTAGTACACGCCGGCGACGGTGGTGGTGGCGTACATGAGGTCGAACACGCCAATGACCGAGAGCACCGACGAATCCTTGATGTTGATGATGAGCTCGTTGGTGAGCGCCGGAATCGCGTTTTTAATGCCCTGGGGGAACACGACTTTGCGCATAGCTTGCCACTGCGACAGGCCCAGCGAGCGTGCTGCCTCGGCCTGGCCGGGATCGATGGACTCGATGCCGCCGCGCAGGACCTCCATCATGTAGGCGGTGGAGTTGAGCGAGATGGTGACGAGGCCGGCGGTGAAGGTGCTCCAAATCTGGTTGGCCTGAGCGGTCTCGAAGCCCATGCCGCGCAAAACGGTGAAGCCCGCGTAATAGATGAGCAGACCCTGGACCATCATGGGCGTGCCGCGCACGATGGTGGAGTAGACGGTCGCAAAGCCGCGGCCGATACTCTTAAAGAAGCGCACCAGGTCGTTGTCCACGCGATCGAAGGTCTGAATGCGCAGGAACACGAAGAGCAGCGCCAGGAAGAATGCGATGACGGTGCCGAAGGTGGCAAGCGCGATGGTGATCTCGATACCGCGAATGAAGAAGTCGCCGCTCTTGTAGGTCATGTAGACCAGGCTCGACAAAAAGTCGCTGGGGTTGGAATCCGAGACAATGCTCACCTGCACCAGGTCGATAAACGACATGACGCAGCGGTCCACGAAAAAGATCGCCGCGATGGCGACCACGACGTAGCTGCCCAGGCGTGCGCCACGGCGGCAACGCTCGGAGGCGAACGGCGACTTTTCGCGATAGTTGTTCCAGTGCATGAGCTTGGTGACCAGCGCCGCCGCCGACACGACGAGCCACGCCCACAGGATTGCCCAAAGGCAATCTTGGAACACGCCCGTGGGGGCCAAGAAGCTCAGCGGCGTGGGGTTGCGCTGGCTAAACGTCAGGCCGAGCGCCGCGATAACGCTCGTGCCCAGGTATACATAACGGTGGTCGGCCTTGATAAAGGAGGCCAGGCGATTAATGGTTTTCATGCTGCCTCCCTATGCCGGCTGACGGTCGAGGCACGCGTCCCACATTTGGTCGCGCTCCTCCTGGCTAATGCCCTTGAGTGTCTTGTCGATGAGCTTAAGCAGCTTGTCCGAGCCCTTGCGGCAGCCGACGTTTGCCGTGACCTCCTGCTTAAAGCCCTCGTCCTCGGCAAATTGAATCGGCACGATACCCGGGTTTTGGGCCATATAGCCCTTCTCGTTCTCGGTGTTATAGGTCACGGCGTCGCAGGTGCCCTGCAGCAGGTTCGAAAACACCGTGGGAACCGAATCGACCGGGTTTTTGTGCACAACGCCCGGGATCTCGTCGATGACGGTATCGAGCATGGTGTCCTTTTGCCCGAGCACCGTGGCGCCGCTAAAGTCGCTGAGCTTGGTCGCATTTTGGTAGGGCGAGCCCTCTTTTACGAACAGGCCAAAGTAGCCAATGAAGTACGGATCGGAAAAGCCGACGGACTCCTCGCGCTCGGGCGTGGCGCTCATGCCAGCGATGATGAGGTCGATTTGGCCGTTGTTGAGCGAATCGATAAGGCCCGAGAAACTCTGCTTGACGGCAACGGGCTCGCCACCGAGGGCCTTGCAGACGATCTTGGCGATCTGCACGTCGTAGCCATCGGCATAGGCACCCTGCACGTTGTCGATGGGGATGGTGTACTCGCTGGCCTCGGAGACCTGCCAGTTGTACGGGGCGTAGGCCGCCTCCATGCCAATGCGGATCTTATCCTTGCCGATAACGGAATCGGACAGGTCGTCGCGGCCGCCGCCCGTCGTGGGCTGAACTACTTCCAGCGTGGAGGGGCGCTGGCAACCGGCAAGTGCGCCGGCGACGACAGAAGCGCTCGCAGCGAGAGCGCTACCCAAAAAGATGCGACGGCTGCATACCGGCTGTGGATGCGCGTCGCGTTGATGGGGAGAATGCATAATCTGCCTTCCCTGTTGAATCGTATGCTGACGAGTTAACAGGATATACGCCAGCGACCAGCAGCGCAGCACAAGCTCGAAAAATTAATAGACACACGGTAGTCATTGGGGACGTCGATGTTTTGGCAATGCCGGCGAGCGACGTCCAGAGCGAACAAGTGGCATGAAAAAGGCAAGGCATGACCAGAAGGTCTATGCCTTGCCTTATGAATGACAAATTATCGCTCTGGACGGCGCGCAGCATCGACCGAGCGGCGGAACCTCTAGAGCAAGGTGACGCTAAAGCTGCGTTTATCGGTAGCGCCGGGAGCCAAGGTGATGGTGTTGACCTTGTGCTCAAAGACATCGTCCTCGGTGTCCATGGTGGTATGACCGGTCCAGGGCTCGAGCGCCACAAACGGAGCGTCGTTGGCGGCAGACCACACGCCAATGTACTTAAAGCCCTCAAAGTCGATCTTGACGCCGTGGCCCGACTTGCGGCCGCGCAGCGTGAGCGTGGAGCCCGGAGTATCGGTGAACATGATGGCATCGTTATCGAAGCTACGGTGCGTGATGGGCAGCACGTCCGAGTTATCGGGAGCCTTGTAGCTACCCTCGAACGTCATAAGACCGTCGGGCGTGATGATGGGAGCCTCGTTGGTCCAAGCCTCGGTAAACGCCAACTCGTAATCCTCGAACGCCTCGTCCTCGGCACCGGGGGCGGGCACGTTAAATGCGGGGTGGCCGCCCACCGAGAACGGCAGGTCCACGTCGCCGGTGTTGGTGACGGCAAAGGTCTGCGTGAGGGTGGCGTCGCCGGTCAAGGCATAGGTCATGTTGAGCTTAAAGTGGAACGGGAACGCCTTGAGCGACTCGGGCGTATCGGTAATCTCGTACGTTACCGAGGAGCCGTCCTCCGAAACCTCGACCAGCTTGTGCTCGACGATGCGCGCGAGTCCGTGGCGCGGCATCTCGCAGGTGCCGGCCGCAGACGTTGCCGTGTTGTTGCGCAGCGAGCCCACAATAGGGAACAGGATGGGCGCGTGCTTGCCCCAAAAGGCGGGGTCGCCCTGCCACAGATACTCGTTGCCGTTGAGGGCAAGGCTCGTGAGCTGGGCGCCCATGGAATCGATGGCCGCGGTGAGGCCGCCGCGCTTGATAGTAGTGACGGTAGACATGCTACTTCCTCCAAAAGTAAACAATAGTGTCGAGGGCTATTGTCCCACTCTTGGCGACGGGACGGGACGGCAGGCGATTATTGAGTAGCCATAGCGGAATGAGCGGCGAGCGCCTACTGGGTATCTACGTAAAGGTCGAACCCGCCCTGCGGTGTGGTGTCGACCGTGTCGGGCGCCTGTGAGTTAAAGTTCACGGGAACCATGCGCTTTGAGGCGCGGAAGCGCGTGCCGTCGGTGGCGACGGGCGGTTCATCGACCGTGAGCTCGTAGTCGCCAGGCTTGAGCTCGATGCCGTCACCAGCGGAATTGACGTATTGATACTCGTCAATCGTCTGCCCTTTGAGCGTGCGCCCCACGATGTGGATGAGCATTTGGCTGTCGCCGCGCGCGGTGTCCCACGTCGCGCCGTCCTTGACCTCGACCGACACATGTACCGAGCGCGTGCGGCCGAGCGATTGCTCGACAGACATCTCGACCTTGGCGGCGTCTTTTCGCTGCTGCTCGACATGGCTCCAGACGTTTCCAATTACCGAGCAGGCGATAACGCCGGCCATAAAGGCGATAAGGATGGGGCCGAGCGGCGAGCGGCGTCCTGCATCTTCCTCGCGAGACAGATTGGGGCGACGTGTGGGTGCGGGCGCCTGAGCGCCCTGCGAGGGCACGTCGAGAATGCTGAAGGATGCCGTGCTGTCGGGATCGATAGTGTGGCGCGGCTGCGGGGTCTTTGCCGGCGAGATCGACATGTCGGCTGGCTCGCCGAGCGTGGCCGTAGCGTCGGCCTTGGCCTCGTCTGCCTCGGCCTGGGCCCAAGCTTGTTCGAAGGTCAGGGGCTCGACGGGGTCGAGGGCGGCGTCCGAGTCGGCGGCGGCGTTGCCGGTCTCGTCCTCGTCGCTCGACACGTCACGCGGCGCGGGCTCGTCCCACCCCTCGTCCGGAGCCTCACCCTCGCTATACCACCATTCAAAGTTATCGATATCCATACGGGGCGCCCCTTAGGCCTCGCAAATAAACACTCGCTAGTCTTATACCCCCAGACGACACCGAAGCTCACCCGCGCCGGACACGAAAACCGTCACAACATTCGACGCTTTTCCTCGTTTTTGAGATTTTCATCAAATGTTGTGACGGTTTGGGCAGCAGCCACACTACGAATGTGACGAAGGAGCAGCCCCCTTTTCACATCTGGAGGGCGACGGGGATTTGGATGCAGCAGAAGTCCTCTTGGTGAGACTCGTCGTAGCTCGTGGTATCGAGGTAGCAAAAGTCGAAAGAGTTGCCGATGGGCTGGAGCGCGTGTTTGTCCATGCAGGCGACGATGGCGCGGATACCCTCGGGCTCGTACGGCATGCCCCAGCGGCTCATGCACAGGTACGTGCCCTCGGGCAGTACCTCGACGCCAATCTCTGCCAGCTCGGCAGGATCGCTCGGCAGTATTTCCTCGGCACCGCGCGGCAGCACGGCAAAGGAGCCGGCACCGGCGATGGGGTCGTCGGAATGCAGTGCCTCGCGACGCAGCATGGCGCCCCAACCGCGCATGGGGCGCGTGCCCGTCAGCGCACGCATGCGCAAAATCGCGCGCATAAGCGTGGGGTGCAGCATCGAGCGGCCGCGCTCAATATCGGCCGGGAACTCCTCAAAGACCACGTAGCGGCGCTCAAACTGTTTGAGCTCCGGCTTGCCCTCACGCTCGCGCCAGTAGACCGCCTCGTCATAAAAGCTCAGGCGCTCCTGCACACTGGCGCGCTCGGCATTAAGCCCGGCAATCTTCTCGTCGAGCGCCTGCGCCCGCGAGCGCAGGTGCTCGGTCATCTCTCCAATGTCGAACGTCGAGGTCAGGCGATCGATTTCGTCGAGCTCCAGTCCTAGGTCGCGCAACATGCAGATCAGACGCATGAGCGGAATCTGCGTGGGCGAATAGAAACGGTAGCCCTTTTCGTTAACCACGGCGGGTTTAAACAGACCGATCTTGTCGTAGTAGATGAGCGTTTGGCGCGAAACGTTAAACAAGCTCGCCATCTCGCTAATCGCATACATACCCGTCTGCATAAGTCCTCCCGACACATCCTTTGACGCGAAAAGCCCGCCGCCCACAGGGGCAGCGGGTTCAAACACTACTCGCATCCTACCCTAAAGATGCCTATGACCAGCGCTTATAGTTTGCACATGACACGCCGACGGCCTCGAGTGCCTTGGCGGCGATGTGATGCACCGCCTCGTCGAGCGTGGCGGGGCCGTTATAAAACGTGAGCATGGGCGGCATGAGTATGACACCCGGCACGCGCGCCAAGCGCGCCATGTTGTCGACATGGATCGCACTGAAGGGCGTCTCGCGCACCATGAGCACCAGGCGGCGTTGCTCTTTCATCTGCACGTCAGCCGCACGCAGCAACAGGTTTTCGCTGTAGCCACTCGCGATGCCGGCGAGCGTCTTCATGGAGCAGGGTGCCACAATCATGCCGTCGACCGGGTAGGTTCCGCTTGCGATGGCGGCGCCGATGTTCTTATTGTCGTAGACCACATCGGCGTACGCGGCAAACTCGTCGAGCGTCATGCCGAGCTCCTGCTCGATGGTGACCTCTCCCCCGCGCGTGACGACAAGCGCCGACTCGGCGCCGGCCTGGCGCAGGCATTTGAGGCACTCAAGGCCCAACGCTGCACCGCTGGCGCCAGACACGCCAACGACAATGCGACGAGGACGGACAGAAGACTCAGGCATGACAACTCCTTAGCTGCTTGGTAGGGCTACTTACTAGAAGGCGAGCTCGGCGGCCCACTTGTCCTTGTCGATCTCCATGAACTGCGAGCGGATGAAGCTCTTCTTGAGGTTGAACGGGACCGTGCAGTCGAAGATGGCCTTGCAGGCGATGCCGTGCTCGCGGATCGAAGGATCGAACGCGGGGTCGTTGGACGGATCGAGCACGTGGCAGTGGCAACCGGGGATGGTGATGAGGTCCACGTCGGCCTGGAAACGCGTGGTCATAGCCCACATCACGTCGCTCATATCGAAGATGTCGACATCCTCGTCAACAAGGATGACGTGCTTGAGCTCGGAGAACGCCGAGAAGGCGAGCATGGCGGCGTTACGCTGACGGCCCTCGTCATTCTTGCTCGACTTCTTGAGCTGCATGATGGCAACGAACTTGCCGCCACCGCAAGGAGCGGCGTGGACGTTGAGCAGGCGGCCCGGGATGGCGGTCTCGACCATCTTGTAGATGGAAGCCTCGGTGGGGATGCCGGCCATGGACACGTGCTCGTGCGAAGGGCCGATGCAGCTCTCCATGATGGGGTTGACGCGCGTGGTGACGGCGGTGATCTTGATCACCGGGCAGACCTTGGCGCCACCGGTGTAACCGGGGAACTCGGGCATGGCGTAGCCGTGGCCGTTGACGTCCTCGTTGATGGTCTCGTCGTGCATAAGGTAGCCCTCGAGCACGTACTCGGCGTTGGCGATGCACTTCTGCGGAACGGTGACGCAGTCGGCGAGCTCGACGGCATGGCCGCGCAGGGCGCCGGCGATCTGCAGCTCGTTAAAGCCGAGCGGCGTGGTGGGAGCCTCGAAGCCGCAGCACATGTACACGGCGGGGTCCAGGCCAATGGAGATGGAGATAGGCATGTCCTCGCCGCGCTGGCAGTACTCGTCAAAGAACGCGCCCAGGTGACGGCTGCCCGGGGTGATCCACATGGCGAGCTTGTCCTTGTCGACGCAGGAGAAGCGGTGGATGGTCACGTCGGACTGAGAGCCGTCGGGGCTCGTGCCGTAAGCGAGACCCATGGTGATGTAGGGACCGCCGTCGACGGGCGTGTTGGTGGGAGCGGGAACGATCTTGCGCAGGTCAAAGCCCTCGTCGGTCGCCTTGTACACGACCTCCTGGCAGTCGACGTGCTTGCCCTCGGCGATCTGCTCAGGGGCGATCAGGTTCTCGAAGCGCTTGCCGATCTCGAGGCCCAGGTGCTCCTCGTCCAGGTCGAGCAGGGCGGCAACGCGCTTGCGGCTGGCAAGCATGCCGATGCAGACCTTGGCGTCGTCAAAGCCCTTGACGTTGTTGAAGACCATCGCCGGACCCTCTTTGGTCGGGCGCATGACGGTGCCGCCGGCGCCGACGTGACGGTAGACGCCAGAGACCTCGGCATCGGGATCGACCTGAGTGTCGGTCTCGAGCAGCTGGCCCGGCATCTCGCGCAAAAAGTCGAGCGCAGAACGCAGGTCGTGGATCTGGGAAGCATCGGTAGTGGACATGGCGTGCTCCTTTCGGGAGAGAGCCCAGCGGCGGGATGCCGCCGGGCGGGTTTATGTTTGAGAGACGGGGCGCCCGTTGGATGAGTGCCCTGCTCAAATCGGTCATTCAGCTAAGCCCGAGTGGTAGGCCAAACCCAAGCGCTCGACCGCTTACATCAGGCCAAAGAGGTGGAACCAGGCGGCCTCGACCAGCACGACGACAAAGACGACCGCGGTGAGGGGGATGCCCATGCGCATGGCCTCTTTGGAGGTGTAGCCGCCGGCGTCCTTGCCTTCGCCGATAAGGATCGGCAGGTTATGGAACGGCAGGATGTAGTGGATGTTGATGGACGTGAAGACGATGAGCGCCACGGCGAGCGGGCTCACGCTGGAGCCGGCCGCGAAGCTGATGAACGCCGGCACGCACACGCCGAGCACGGCCATGACCGAGCCCATGAACATGTGGATGATCATGGAGAGCGCGGCGACAAGCAGGGCGAACAGGAAGATGTTCTCGGGCACGGAGCTGGGGAGCACGACGTCGGCGATCCAGGCGTTCATACCGGTGGCGCCGCCCACGGAGCCCACGGCCATGGCAGCCGTCAGGAACATGAGGGACTTGATGTCGACGGCGTTCCAGCTGGCGGGGGTGAGGACTTCGCCGACGATGGGCATGGCGAGCGCGACGCCGATGGCCAGAGTGACCCAGCCGATGTAGTCGCCCGAGACGGTGAGCCACAGCGCGATGGCGATGACGAGCCACACGATGGTGCGGATTTCCTTGACGGAGAGCTTGCCGAGCGCGGCCTGCTTGGCCACGATCTGCTCGCGGTCGTAGACGAGCTCCTTGCTGGGCTTAAAGAGGAAGAGGCCCAGGAACAGGGTGCACAGCAGCGCGACCAGCATGGGCACGCTCATGTACAGGAACCAGTCGACGAAGGACGGGCTCGCGCCGCCAGCCTCGGCGCTGTACTGCGCAACGAGCGGGTTGAGCGTGGAGTCGCCCGTCAGGAAGAACATGGAGCCCGGGGCGGCAGCGGCAAACACGAGGAAGCCGAGCTTGCCCTTGTCGTCGTCACCGTAGCCGGCAGACTCGGCAATGACCGAGACGACGGCGAGGATGAGGAAGGCGCGGGGGAACGGATGCGGGATCAGCAGCGACAGCACAAAGGTGAGCGCGAAGATCGAGATGATGAGCGACTTGGCGTCGCGCACGAACTTGAGCATGAACGCGTAGGCGATACGCTCGCCCAGGCCCGATTCCTTGACCGCGCTGGCGATGAGGTAGGCGCCGATGACGAGCCACATGGTGGCCTTGGTCCACGAGCTAAACGTGGAGGCGACCGTCGCCGAGATGCTCGCGGCGCCCGTGTCGTCCACGCACACCTTGAACAGAACGAGCAGCGCGCAGTAGAGCAGGCCCACAAAGCCCGGCTGCGCCACGCCGCATGCCCAGAACACCACCGTGGCGAGCGTCAGTGCCAGACAGGTCTGACCGCCGACCGTGAGCTCGACCGTCGAGCTCAGCTCCGCCAAAGGAAGAAACTTCACCAGCAAAAAGACAACGATACCCAGCACAAAGCCAATTTCGCGCTTGGTGATCTTAAACGCCTTCTTTTCCGCTTCCATCTCCCCACCTTTCTTGTTGGGGGCGCTCCGGATTCACAGCCACGTTGCCGCTTAAAAAGGGGCGCCCGTTATCGGACACCCCTTACGTTGCGCTGTGTTGTGGCAATACAGTCAAGCGAGATTTTTTGGATGAGAAGCGATTCCTTGGACAAAAAACCGTCACAACATTCGACACTTTTCCTCGATTTCGAGATTTTCGCCGAATGTTGTGACGGTTTGGATGTGACAAAGGGGCTGTCTTTTTTCACATAGCGAGGGCCGTACGGATGGATGGGTCGTTGAGGGCCTCGCGGAGCCAGGGGGCCAGCTGTTCGGGATGCCCCTGCAGGTAGCCGTCGAGCTCGGACGGGGCCACGCAGCGCACCTCCGAGATCTCCTCTTGGTTGATATGTAGCTCGCCCGGCTCAACATGGGCTGCGAACACCTCGCACCATTCGCACTCGCAGCGACCGTCGCCGTGGTCCTCGCGGTACACCACGTGTCCGAGGTGCTTGAGCTCGGCGGGATCGCGCGTAATGCCAAGCTCTTCGTTGATGCGGCGCGCCGTGGCCACCGCGACGTCTTCCCCGGGAAGCGGATGGCCGGCGCAGCTATCGGCCAGCACCCCGCCCCACAGGCGCTTGAGTGGACTGCGGCGACAGAGCAGCAGGCGCGCGTCTTCGCCCCGGCCCTCGACCAAAAGCGTCAGAAATGCCTGATGCAGGATGCCCTCGCCGGTATGGGCCTCGATGCGGTCGACGGGGCCAAGCGCCTCGCCGGTCGCGGCATCGACCGCCACGACCTCGGCGCCGGCGCCACCCTCATCCCAGCCGGCGCGCAGGATACGGGCCGCGGCCTCCTCGAGCGCGACGATGAGCTCCTTGGTGGTGTTGAGCACGCGCTGCAGGTCGTCCTTGCTCGCCTGCTCAACATGAAAACCCGTGCTTGCAACTACCGGCACGCCAAAGCGCGTGGCCAGCGCCGCCGCGATATCGTGCGCCGGAATCTCGTCTCGATGGCACGGAACGGCCAGGATGCTCACCGTCGCCGTACGGCCAGGCTCAGGGCGCGGAATGGCCTGCGCCGTGGCACCCAGATGCGCGTACTCCGGCGAGCAGGCGTACACCACCACGCCTCGCGGTGTCACCGTCAGCTGGGCCTCGAGCGCAAACTTGC
The DNA here is from genome assembly GCA_900541285.1 of uncultured Collinsella sp. Lineage (GTDB taxonomy): Bacteria > Actinomycetota > Coriobacteriia > Coriobacteriales > Coriobacteriaceae > Collinsella. The sequence goes on along the minus strand of UQJA01000006.1, from coordinate 21,452 downwards.
CCTCGCCCACTGCGACCTTTGTCGTGTGCATACCCATGGGATCTCCTGTCGCCCGCGATGTACCTGAGACCATCTTCGCCTGTATTGCGACTATACAGGCAAGCGCAGCCTGCGACAAAGGGACGATCTCTTTGTCACATTCTGTTAGAGTTGCAGGGATTGAATCCCGCTTATTCATGCGACATTGGAGTGACAACCTTGACCGCCGCAACCACGCCTAAAAGTAAGCCAACCGCCGCCGCGCTCTCCCCCGCGCGCACCAAGCTCTGCCTGGCGCTGCTCGTGCTGTTGGGCTTTTCGCTCGGCTGCTCGGAGTTCGTAGTTATCGGCATCGAGAGCGACTTGGCAACGGAACTCGGCATCTCGCTTGCCACTGCGGGCCAGCTCATCAGCGTGTTCGCGCTCGTCTACGCTATCGCCACGCCGGTGCTTGCGCTCAGCACGGGGCGATTCCGCCGCTACCAGCTGCTCGTGTGCTACAGCATCGTCTTTGTGCTCGGCAACCTGGTCATGGCGTTGGCGCCCAACTTCCAGGTGCTGTTTATCTCGCGCATCATCCTGGGCTCCGTCTCGGGCGCACTGCTCGCCGTGGGCGTGACGTACATCCCCGAGCTGCTGTCCCCGCAGCAAACTTCGCTTGCCATCTCGGTAGTATATGGTGCGTTTTCCGTGGCAATGGTCTTTGTCACTTCGATCGGCAAGTTTGTAGCCGACACGCTTGATTGGCATGTAGCAATGTACGGCACGCTGACCTTTGCCGTTCTGATCTGCGGAGCGCTCGTGGCGTTTATGCCGCGCGCTGGGCAAACCGACGAGCCTGCCACCTTTCGCGAGCAGGCGGGACTTCTGCGCGAACCGAGCATCATCACCGGCATGCTCATCTTTTTGTTTGGCGTGGGGTCGGTCTACGTTTTCTACGGCTACGTGACGCCTTATCTTGAGCAGGTGCTGGGCATGGGCACGGTCGAAGCCAGTACCACGCTTATGGCCTACGGCGTGTTCTGCCTGATCTCGAACATCCTGGGCGGATGGATCGATGCGCGCTTTGGCATGAAGGCACTGCTTGTGACGTTTGTGCTGCAGGCTGCGGCGCTGCTCGGGCTGTTTGCTGTGGGCGGCACCATGCCGCTCGCGCTGGTCTTTGTCTTTAGCTTGGCGCTGCTCATGTACCTGTTCTCGGTGTCGTGCATCACGCACTTTATGGACGTGGCGCGCAGCCGCCATCCCAAGTCGATGGTACTCGCAAGTTCGGTTGAGCCCATGGCGTTTAACGTCGGCATCTCGTTTGGCACCGCAGTGGGCGGCGCCGTGGTAAGCGGCGTTGGCATTGCGTACGTGGGCGCAGTGGGCGCCGCGTTCTCGCTTGTGGCCTGGGCGCTCACACTGGTGACGATTAAGTTGGCTCGCTGGGAGCGCAAGCGGGCGCAGGCGTAGGCGCAGATACGATACTCGAGCTTGATTATGGCGATCGAAAGGAAACCGCATATGCAACGCGTACTGTTTATCTGCCATGGCAACATCTGCCGCTCGACGATGGCTGAGTCGGTGTTTACCGAGTTGGTGCGCCGCGCCGGGCGCGAGGGCGAATTTGTCATCGATTCCGCTGCGACCTCGACCGAGGAGATTGGCAACCCGCCGCATCATGGCACGGTCGCCAAGCTGCGTGAAGTCGGAATTCCCGTCGTCGCACATCGCGCACGTCAGGTGCGTCGCGCGGAGTATGGCGACTGGGACCATATTGTCTATATGGATGCTGAGAACGCGCGTGGCCTGCGTCGCATCTTTGGCGACGACCCCGACGGCAAGATTACGCGCTTGCTCGATTGGACTGATCGCCCCGGCGACGTGGCCGATCCCTGGTACACCGGCAATTTCGATGCCACCTACCGCGACGTGATCGCCGGCTGCACCGCCATGCTCGAGCAGCTGTAGGTTCGTGGGCGCACGAACCGCGCTCTAAACGGGAGAAAATCCACGCTCATGAATGTGACAAAGGGACTGCCCCTTTGTCACATCGGGGACTGGCCCTAGACCGGCTTGACCTCCAGCTTTATCCCCTCGACGCAGGAGTCGCCCAAAACATCCGAAAGGACCCAGGTCGCATATAGCGGTAAATAGAGAACCGCTCCGTTGCGCTCAACGTTGCCTCTCGAGAAAACAATCCCGAGCCTTACGCCATATTCAGCCGTATCAAGCACATGACCGAGCGCAGCGTGCGCGTGGTAATAGGAGCCCGATTTAACCTCGATCGGAACAGCCGTCCCATCCGGTCCATCGACCACAAAGTCCACTTCACCGCGCTTTTTTGTCTGATAGTAGTAAAGCTGGCGATTTTGGGCAGCCAGCTGCTGGGCCACCACGTTTTCGTAAACGCCGCCCAGATTGGGCTCCTTGCTATCAAGATACGCCGCTTGGGCGACTCCAACGGGGTAGCGCGCCATCAACATGCCCGTATCCGATTGATATAACTTGAACTGCGATGGCCGTGCCGTCTTGAGCAGGGGCGATTTTGGCTCGGTTACGATATCGGCTTTGAGAGCAACGCCGGCATCGACAAGCCATACAAAATCTCGCTGATACTTCTCGTAGTGAGCCTTGGGGTCAATGGAATTGAGCACGAAGCGCTTGTTTTCGCCCTCGAGCATAATAGGGAGCTGATCGTAAATGCTCTGCACCTGAAGGGCTCGCCCGCTTGCATACTTGGAGATATCCCGCCGGTACTGTTCGTTGAGCTCTGACTGTAGCTGACGAACAGAGGCAAGGTCGCCCTGCGTGTCAAGGAAACGCTGCACGACCTCCGGCATTCCGCCGACAACGGTATAGGTCCTGAAGTTTGCCATCATCGCGTCATGAATGTAATCAGGAACGGGCCTCTCGCTGATACACGCGTCACGTATCGTTTGGCGAGCCCCCTCGCTCACCCCGGTTGCCCAGCAAAACTCCTCAAAATCGAGCGGGAACATCCTAAGCTCGTGGACATACCCCACGGGATAGGACCTGACGCCCTTGAACTGAGTCCCGAGCATTGACCCCGAAAACGCCCAGCGGCACCTCCCGTCCTCAACAAGGAACTTTGCCATCGTCATGATGTCGGGGGCCTCTTGGACCTCATCGATAAACACGAGCGTTTTGCCTGGTGCAATCGACTTTCCCGAAAGAAGCGTCACCCTGCTGATGAAATCATCGGCATCCCGCGCCTCGAGAAGAGCATCTTTTGCCTGACGATTTTCCATGAGGTTAAGCTCGATGTAGGTTGCATGGTTGGCTTTGCCAAATGCGCGAATCGAATAGCTTTTGCCAATCTGGCGAGAACCCGTAATGAATAAGGCCTTTTGCTCGGCAGACTTCAGCCAACGCTCCAGCTCTACCGCTATTTTCCTGCGCAGCATAGGCTCTCCCCTCAGTGTCATCAAATTAAATGCAAAGTTTTATACGCTTGATTATCGATGAAACGCAAAATTTTTAGAACCTAAAATCGGATGAAATGCAGAGATTTGAGATTACAAGCATAATAGAAGGGGCACCACCGGCGAATGTGACAAAAGAACTGTCCCTTTGTCACATTGCGCTCGGCTACTCGTCGACGATCTCGGCGAGCCAGACGTTCAACGTATCGACCTCGGGGCAGCAGAACTTTGCCGTACCAGGCTCGTTACCGGGCACGGTTCCGCCGTAGCGCAGGATATCGATATAGGGAAAGCCCACATGGCAGGCCATGGCGCACATCTTGCCGCGGTCGCGGTCGAAGTCGAAGACGTCACCCGGCTTGTGACCGTGGTGGCAGCGGCATGTGCCCAGCTGGTCCACGCAGCTAATGCGAATACGTGGGCGCTTGCCGCGCGGGGCACCGAGCGGCTTGTTCTCGCCCGCTGCCTCGGTGCTGCTCTCGTCGGCGTTACTCATGGTCAATCACATCCAGGCAGGCCTCGATGGGAAGGCCGGCGGACTTATCCTCCTGGTCGGCATTGCGCTCGATGAGCTCCGCTACCACACGCATGGCATCGCTCGTCGCGCGCTGCAGGCTCCAACCGGCCATAACGCGGCCGACAAGCACCGCCGAGAACGTGTCGCCCGTGCCCGGGAAGTAGACCGGAATCAGCTCGAAGGGAATCGTGAAGTACTCCCCCGCCACATGGTCGTAACCGATGACGACATTCGCACCGTCGACCACAGCGCTCGTAATGACCACCGACTTGGCGCCCAAGGCACGCACGGCATCCACAAGAGCGCGGCCCTTATCGGGCGTGATTTGCTCGGCAATGGGCGTATCGGTGAGCAGGCACGCCTCGGTGTAGTTTGGCACCGCATAGTCGGCGCACTCGAGCAGGCTGCGCATGAGGCCGATCGTGGACTCGGGCACGCCGGCGTAGAGCTTGCCGTTGTCGCCCATGATGGGGTCGACGAACACCTTGGTGCCCTTTTGCGCGCGACGGTGGCAGAAGTCCGAAATAATGCGCGTCTCTTCCTCGGTCACGATAAAGCCGGTGGAGATGGCGTCGAACTCAAAGCCGAGATCCTCCCAGATGGCGAGGCTCTGGCGCACGTACTCGGTGGTGTCATGGATGTAGAACTTGGGATAGTTGAGCGTATCGGACACAAGTGCCGTCGGCAGATTGTGGATACGGTAACCCATGTGCGACAGCACCGGCAGCATGGCGGAAAGCGCAACCTTGCCGTAGCCGCACATATCGTTGATCAGCAGCAGCTGAGTGTTCTTCATGAGGGTCTCCCTTGGTTCGGGCACGGCGCAGCAGCGCCACAGTGCGACTAAGTGTAGCGCAGGGGACGTTGCAAGCGGAGGCGAGCGGCGCGACGGGCAAATTGTTGCGGAAAGGTTTCGGAAATGGGGGCCGTTTGCTCCATCGCGGCCTAGTGGATAGTCATTGGGGACGTTCTTAAATGACTAGCCAAACAAGAACGTCCCCAACGACTACCGAAGCGGACCGTGACGGAATCACAGGTTGAGGACGGACAGCGAAAACGCTCCTAAGTGAGCAAGGTGGCGTGAAAGAGGAGGGCATAGGCCTTGTAACCATACCCGACGATTGAACGCCAGATTGCCACTTAGGAGCGTTTGCAGCGTCGGCCGGGTAAGGCGTTTGGTAAAACGCCGTAACTATAAGGTCATGCCGCCGAAGTTGAAAGGCAGATTGCCGCTCTGGCGGGTTTGCAGCGTCGAGCCGTTACGCGGTTTGGTAAAACCGCGTAACCACTAGTTTGGTACCTTGACATTGATTTCTCACGCTCCTAAATTGGTTAGGCACAAAACAATTCCACTACCTAACTAAAGAAAGGAGCGAAGCTTAGATATGTGTGTTGAACCACTCGTCTATCCGCACGAACCCGGCGGCGACCCGTCACAGCCGGCTGATGTACCCGAAGCGGTTGGCTCGGAAGACAAGCTTGCCAAGCGCATCCTCAATAACCTGGGCTTTTGCGGCCATTACATGCACTTTCATGGTGGTGGCGTATCCGGCAAGGCGCCCATTATCTGCCTGCTGGCCAAACAGCCCGGCGGCGAGATGTCGCAGCAGGAACTCGGCATGCACTTTGACCTCAAGCCGGGGTCGCTTTCCGAGATCCTGTCCAAACTCGAGCTCAACGGCCTCATCGAGCGCAGCCGTAACCCCAAGGATCGACGGCAACTCACCATTCGCCTGACCGAAACCGGCCGGGAAAATGCCCGCATCGACCAAGCGGCCCGCATTCGCTTTAGAGAGCAGGCCTTTAGCGCGCTCACCCACGACGAGCGCGAGGACCTCGCCGAAATGCTCGATAAAATCCGCGTAACCTGGGAGGAACTGGATGATTAAAACCCTCATGGGCAGCGTCCGCGACTATATGAAAGTCACTGTTGCCACGCCATTGCTCGTGCTTGGCGAGGTGCTCTGCGAGATGCTGATTCCATTTATCACCGCCAACCTGATCGATGCCATCAAAGACGGCGCCACCGTAGCCGAGATGCTTCCCACCGCGGGCTTTTTGGTGCTCATCGCGCTGACGTCGCTTGCTTTTGGCGCCGCTGCCGGCGTCACCTGCAGCCATGCGAGTTGCGGCTTCGCTAAGAACCTGCGTCACGACCTGTTCTACAAGATCCAAACGTTCAGCTTTGCCAACATCGATGAGTTCTCGAGCTCCTCGCTCGTCACGCGCCTGACCACCGATATCAACAACGTGCAGCAGGCCTTTATGATGATCATCCGCATCGCCGTGCGCGCGCCGCTGGTATTGATCTTCGCCTTTACCATGGCATTTATCATGGGCGGCAGCGTCGCCATGGTCTACCTGGTCATCATTCCACTGCTGGGCTTTGGGCTGTTCTTTATCATCTTTAAGGTGCGCCCCATCTTCTCGCGCGTGTTCCACAAGTACGACGCCCTTAACGAGTCCGTCGAGGAAAACGTCACCGGCATGCGCGTAGTTAAGAGCTATGTGCGCGAAGACTTTGAGAAGGAGAAGTTCGCGACCGCCGCACGCGACGTCCAGATGGACTTCACCCGCGCCGAGAAGCTGCTCGCCTTTAACAACCCCATGATGAACATCTGCGTCAACGGCGCGTTTGTCGTCATCATCTACCTGGGCTCCAAGCTCATCATCACGAGCCAGGGAACGCTGTTCGACGTGGGCCAGCTCTCCTCGATCTTTACCTATGGCTTCCAGATTCTGATGAGTCTGATGCAGTTGTCGATGATCTTTGTCATGGTGACCATGGCCGACGAATCGGCACACCGCATTACCGAGGTGTTGGCCGCCGAGCCCACGATCGCCGATCCCGCCGAGCCCGTGCTCGAGGTTGCCGACGGCTCCATCGACTTTGACCACGTGAGCTTTAAGTACTCCGCGCATGCGAAGCGCCAGGCGCTCGACGATATCGACCTGCACATTAAGAGCGGCGAGACCATCGGCATCATCGGCGGCACCGGCTCGGCCAAGTCCACGCTTGTAAACCTCATCGCCCGCCTGTACGACGCCACCGAAGGCACCGTGCGCGTGGGCGGCGTGGATGTGCGCGACTACGACTTGGACGCCCTGCGCCACCAAGTGGCCATGGTATTGCAGAAAAACGTGCTGTTTAGCGGCACGATTGCCGAGAACCTGCGTTGGGGCGACCCGAACGCCACCGACGAAGAGGTCCGCGAGGCGGCACATCTGGCCTGCGCCGACGAGTTTGTCGACGGCTTCCCCAAGGGCTATGACACCTGGATCGAGCAGGGCGGCTCCAATGTCTCGGGCGGTCAGAAGCAGCGCCTGTGCATTGCGCGTGCCCTGCTGCGTCGCCCCAAGATCTTGATCCTGGACGACTCCACCAGCGCCGTCGACACCAAGACCGACGCCAAGATCCGCGCAGGGCTGGCAAGCTATCTGCCCAACACGACCAAGCTCATCATCGCCCAGCGCATTAGCTCCGTGCAGGATGCAGACCGCATCATCGTCATGGAGGGCGGCCGCATCGCGCAGATCGGCAACCACGATGAGCTACTCAAGACGAGCGAGATCTATCGCGAGACCTTTAACTCGCAAAACAAGATGTCTGCCGAAGGCGAAGGGGCCGTCGAGGCCGGCACCGAGGCATCCGCAACGCAAGCTCAGACCCAGGAAGGAGGCGAGGCACATGAGTAAGGCAACGACCGCCGAGCGCGCGCTCAACCGCAAGGGCGGCACCATGTCGCGCCTCATCAAGACGCTTTTTGGCTTCTACCCCGTGCTTTTGCCCCTCGTCGTCGCCGGCGTGGTGCTCTGCGCCATCATCAACTCCATCGGCGCGACCTTCCTTCAGAGCGCCCTGCAGATTATTAGCGACTCGTGGCAGTCGGGCGATTGGGAAGTCGCGCAGCCCAAGATCGCACAGCTCGTGACCACCCTCGCCTGCATCTACGGCGTCGGCATCCTGTCCTCACTGTTCTGGAACCGCGCCATGGCCATCGTCACGCAGGGCTCGCTGGAGAAACTGCGCGAGAAGATGTTCAACCGCATGCAGGACCTGCCGATCCGCTACTTCGACACGCACCAGCGCGGCGACATCATGAGCCACTACACCAACGACATCGATACGCTGCGCCAGATGATCAGCCAGTCGCTGCCCAACCTGCTCATGACGGTCATCGTCATCGCCACGGTGTTCTTTATCATGCTGTACTACAGCGTGTGGATGTGCCTGGTCATTGTGGCAGGCGTCGCCTTTATGACCTTTATGACCAAGCTGCTCGGCTCCAACTCCGCGCGTTTCTTTATTGCGCAGCAGACCGAACTCGGCGTGGTCGAGGGCCATATCGAGGAAGTCATGAACGGCCAGAAGGTCGTCAAGGCATTCTGCCACGAGTCTGCCGCCGAGGCCGATTTTGACGAGCGCAACGAAAAGCTCTTCGAGGTCTCGCAGAAGGCCAACATGTACGCCAACATCCTCATGCCCATCCTTATGAACCTGGGCAATCTGCTCTACGTGCTGGTCGCACTGGCAGGCGGCATTTTCCTGGCGCTGGGCGTGCCCAACCTGAGCATCTCGGGCATGGCGCTGTCCATCGCCGTCGTGGTGCCGTTCCTCAACATGACCAAGCAGTTCTGCGGACAGATCGGTCAGATCTCGCAGCAGATCAACGCCGTGGTCATGGGCCTCGCCGGCGCCGACCGCATCTTTGAGCTCATCGACGAGGAGCCCGAAGCCGACGAAGGCTATGTGACGCTCGTCAATGCGCAGGTGAACCCCGATACCTGGCAGCTCGAGGAGGCCGACCACCATACCGGCATGTGGGCATGGAAACATCCGCACCGCGCAACCGGCGAGATCGAGTACGTGCCACTGCGCGGCGACCTGGTCATGGACAACGTCGACTTTGGCTACACGCCCGACCACGAGGTGCTGCACGGCGTGTCCGTGTTTGCCAAGCCGGGCCAGAAGGTCGCGTTTGTCGGCGCCACCGGTGCGGGCAAGACGACCATCACCAACCTCATCAACCGCTTCTACGACATCGCCGACGGCAAGATTCGCTACGACGGCATCAACGTCAACAAGATCCGCAAGGCCGATCTGCGCCGCTCGCTGGGCGTGGTACTGCAGGACGTGAACCTGTTCACCGGCACCGTGATGGATAACATCCGCTACGGCAATCTGGACGCCACCGACGAGGAGTGCATCGCGGCGGCCAAGCTCGCGGGCGCGGACGACTTTATCACCCGCCTGCCCGACGGCTACGACACCATGCTCACCGGCAACGGCGCCCAGCTGTCGCAGGGCCAGCGCCAGTTGATCTCGATTGCACGCGCCGCCGTCGCCGATCCGCCGGCAATGATCCTGGACGAGGCCACGAGCTCCATCGACACTCGCACCGAGGCCATCGTGCAAGCGGGCATGGACAAGCTCATGGAGGGCCGCACGACGTTTGTCATCGCACACCGCCTGTCCACCGTGCGCAACTCCGACGCGATCATCTGTCTGGACCACGGCCGCATCATCGAGCGCGGCAACCACGACGAGCTGATCGCCAAGCGCGGGTATTACTACCAGCTCTACACCGGAGCGTTTGAGCTGGAGTAGGACCGATTACTGACGGAGGGCGATCAGCCCGTCATGTAGAACGGAATAAAAGTTTGTGAGGCCCTGGCCGTTTGGCCAGGGCCTCATTTTGTAAGGATGGGCTATTTGAGAAGCTGAGCCATGGCGTTGACGAATTTTTGTACTTGGAGGGTGGGCTCGAGCGGGTAGTGCAGAAAGACCGGCACCTCGCGGCCGCACAGGAACGGTACGCCCACAAAGGCCGGGTGCACGCCCGACCATGCGCCGCAGGTGAGCACCGCGTCGCCCTTTTCCTCCGCCTCGTTAAAGAGCGCAAAGTCAAAGCTGTCCGCGTCGATCACGTCCACGCCGCCGTCTGCCAAAAGATCGATACGCAAGCTATCCATGGCATCGTTGCCGTGACGGAGCACGCGCAGGCGCATTCCCTCCAGGTCGGCGACCGTAATGCGACTCTTGCGCGCAAGCGGGCTTGTACGCGGTACGTCGATATAAAACGGCACGTTGACGATGCGGAGCTTTTGGCAGGTGTCGCCCCAGCGCGGGGTCGAAAAACTCGACTGCACCACATCTACCTCGCGACCAAGGCTGCGCATGACGGATTCGCGCTCGTCATAGAGGTCGCTTACCGGCACGATCTCAAATCGCAGCGATGGCTCCAACTCGTGCACGCCCGTCCACATCGAAAGCGTCTGACGCCCCGGGCACATCATCGACACGCCCAGACGCACGGCACCGCCATCGCCCGCCGCGCGTCGGGCGCGGCGCAGCGCGTCCTCGGACTGCCGCATGATCGAGCGCGCGTCGTCCACCAGCAGAGCGCCCGCCGGCGTCACCTTAACACCAGAATGCGAGCGCTCGAACAACGTGATGCCAAACTCGGCCTCGAAGCCCGACACCTGCTTGACGAGCGCCGGGGTCGACACGCGCAATTTTGCCGCCGCACGCGAGAAGCTTCCCAGCTCCGCGGCGGCCGATATGGCCTCAAGTCGTCGATCGTACACGTCAATCTCCCGTTTTCGCGTCTGTGGCCACATGATGCCACAGGGGGTTGTTTTCGCAGGTCACGCGCTCAATTGAGAAAAACTGCATCGCACGGTGTAAACCTACGGTTAACGCCATTCTAACAAATATGCAATTCACCTGCGCAAATGCAAAGCATACGATAACCAGCGAAAACCACGTGGGTCGATTAATAGGAGCGACCCACCGGGAGGCACAAGAAGGGAAGTTCCTATGAGCAACTGGCTTAAGCTCGAGGGCGATGTCTGCGCCGTGACTGGCGCACTCGGCGGTATGGGCGTCGAGATCTGCCGCGAGTTCGCCCGCAACGGCGCCAATGTCGTCCTGCTCGACCTGGACGAGGAGAAGGTCAAGGCCGCAGCCGCCGACCTCGCCGCCGAGTTTGACATCCACGCCGAGGGTTACAAGATGAACGCCACCGACGAGGCCGAGGTTCAGGCCGCCGTCGATGCCACCATCGCCGACTTCGGCCGCGTCGACGTTCTCGTCAACACCGCCGGCATCCTGCGCTTCGCCGCCATGGAAGACCTGCCGCTGAGCGACTGGGAGCAGGTGCTCAACGTCAATCTCACCGGCTACTTCATCACCTCGCAGCGCTTTGGTCGCGAGATGATCAAGGCCGGCCAGGGCCGCTTGGTGCACATCTCGACCGTCGCCAGCCACTCCCCCGAGACGTTCTCGGGCGTGTACAGCTCCACCAAGGCCGGCGTCAACATGATGTCCAAGATGCTCGCCGCCGAGTGGGGCCCCTACGGCGTCCGCTCCAACTGCGTCGAGCCCTGCTTCGTTAAGACCCCGATGTCGGCCAACTTCTACGCCGACCCCGAGGTCGAAAAGAGCCGCAGCCGCCTGATCGCCACGCGTCGCATCGGCGAGGTCAGTGATATCGCCAACGCCGTCATGTTCCTGGCGTCCAAGCGCTCGGACTTTACCACCGGCGACGCCATCAAGGTCGATGGTGGCTTCTCCAATATGATGGGCGACCTCACCGCCAAGCCCGGCGGCCGTCGCGCCTATGCCGACAACTACCTCAAGAACAAGGGTGTCGAGCTTTGGTCCGATGGGTCCGGCGTCGCCAAGCCGACTGACCAGTAAACCAACCTAACAGGGAGACCCGCGGATACGACCGCTCCTCCCCCGTATCGATTAGAAAGAGTCCAATGGCTTCCACCAACTCCAACAAGGGTCGCGCCGTCGTGCTTTCCGCCGCGTGCGTCACCATGTTCTTCATCAGCTCCATCGCGCTGTATTCCGTCGTGAGCAAGAACCTGCTCGCCGTCTACCCCGAGTGGTCCAGCGCTCTTACCTGGGCCTTCCCGGTCTTTCAGACCATCATGGCCGTGACGGGCATCTTCGCCGGCCGCATCTCCGATAAGATCGGCCCGCGCAACGTCGTTATCGCCGCCGCCGTGTGCTACGGCCTGGGCTGGTTCATGTCCGGCACCGTCACCGAGCCGTGGCAGTTCTACCTGTGGTTCTCGCTCGTCGCCGCCATCGGCAACGGCCTGGGCTACAACCCCGCGCTCACCACCGGCCAAAAGTGGTTCATCGACAAGAAGGGCCTTGCCTCCGGCATCACCCTGGCCGCTTCGACCGCCGGCCCCGCCGTGCTGTCCCCGGTGCTCGCCTCGTTGCTCATCCCGAGCCTGGGCATCTTTGGCGCCCTTAAGGCGCTCGGCGTCATCTTCTTTGTGATGATCGCCGCCTCTGCCCTGTTCCTGAAGGCCCCCGAGGCCGGTTGGCTGCCCGAGGGCTTCGAGGCCCCCAAGGGCGGCGCGCACGCCGGCACCTTCGGTGACCTCACCCCAGGCGAGATGGTCAAGACCCCGCGCTTCTGGGTCCTCATCATCACCTTCGCCTTTGCCGCCACCGCGGGCACCCTGCTCGTGGGCAAGGTTGCCTCCATCGCCGCCGTCCAGCTCTTCGCCGACCCCACGAGCGCCGCGGCCGTCGCCCTCGGCGGCGTGGTCGTCTCCGTCAACACCTGCGCCAACCTGGTTGGCCGTCTGTCCTTTGGCCAGATCATCGACAAGCTCGGCGCCTATAAGTCGCTGCTCATCAGCCTTGTCGTCACCATCGTCGCACTCGTCATCATGTCGATGAGCTTTACGCAGAGCATGTTCTTTGTGGCGCTCGCCCTGCTCGGCTTTAGCTTTGGCGCCCTGCTCGTCATCTACCCGCCGCTCACCGGTGGCGCCTTTGGTACCAGCAACATCGGTGTCAACTACGGCATCATGTTTTTGGGCTATGCCGCTTCCACCTGGATCAGCCAGCCCATCACCGCCGTGCTGTATCACGCCGAGGCCGGCAGCGCCGCCTACCAGCAGTCCTTCTACGGCGCCATTGTGATCGCCGCCATCGCCGTCGTGCTCACCGTCTACATGATGGTCTCCGACAGCAAGAAGAAGTCCGCCTAGTTTTACCGATGCGACAAAGGGACAGTCCCTTTGTCGCATTCCACCGGTCACCAGTATTAAGGAGTCGAAATGTCTGAGCTCAACCCCGTCCGCATTGCCGTTATCGGCGCCGGCGCCATGGGCCGCAACCACATCCGCTTTGTCACCGAGGAGCCCGAGGCCGAGCTCGTCGCCATCGCCGACGCCTTTGAGGGCGCCCGCGCCACGGCCGAGGCCGCCGGCGTGCCGTTTTACACCGATCCCGCCCAGATGATGGACGAGGTCAAGCCCGAGGCCGTCATCATCGCCACCCCCAACGACCTGCACCTGGGCGTTGCCCGCGAGGCTGTAAAGCGCAACATCGTGCCGCTGGTCGAAAAGCCGATCTCCAACGACCTTGAGGATGCTCAGGCCTTCGCCGCCGAGGCCGAGACCGCCGGCGTGCCCGTGCTCGTGGGCCAGCACCGTCGCCACAACCCCTTCGTCAACAAGGCCAAGGAGATCATCGAGTCCGGCGAGCTGGGTAAGCTCACCGTGTCGAGCTTCCACTACATGATCTATAAGAATGACGAGTACTTCGACGTCGAGTGGCGCCGCAAGAAGGGTGCCGGCCCGATCCTGGTCAACCTGGTGCACGACGTCGACCTGCTCCGCTACCTGCTGGGCGAGCCCGTTGCCGTCCAGGGTATGCAGTCCAGCGCCGCCCGCGGTTTTGAGACCGAGGACTCCGCCGTGGTCAACGTCCGTTTTGCCGACGGCGCGCTCGCGAGCATGACCATCTCTGACGCCACCGCCAGCCCCTGGAACTGGGAGGCGACCGCTCGCGAGGATCCGCAGTACCGCCCCTTCGACGCCGACGCCTACTTTATCGGCGGCACCAAGGGCGCCCTTTCGCTGCCCCGCCTGCACCAGTTCTCCTACGACGGCGCCTCTAACTGGCACAAGCCGCTGCAGATGGAGATTCCGGCTGTCGACCCGGCACTGCCGCACAAGATGCAGCTCAAGCACTTTGTGAAGGTTGTCCGCCGCGAGGTCGAGCCCGTCGTGACCCCCGCCGATAACGTCAAGACGCTCACGCTTCTCAACGCCATCAAGGAGGCCGCCGAGACCGGCCAGCTCGTCGAGCTGTAATGCCTTAAGAGCGGGCCGCGGCAAACTCCCCGCCGAGCGCCTCGGCCCGCCACCAACAAGCCCCTCTTCTTTGCCCCGCGAGCAGCCTCCTGCCCGCGGGGCATTTTGCTACCTTGCCGATGATTTTTCTGGGGCGGGGGCTATTTTGCACCTCGGCTTGATTCGTTCGCCACGAAATGGGCCTATCTACTACGTTTAACCGACCACCCTTAACCATACAGAATTTCGCGAAATAAAAACCGCAGGTAGACGGCTTGCGTATTTTCGGAAAACCGGGGGATGGTCGACCCATACGGTTCAAACGTAGTAGATAGACCGTTTTCGTGGCGCGGCCCCAAAAACAGTCTTTTGGGACGGGTGGTATCCTTGGTAGCCCTGTGCTGCAAACGCACCTTAAACGCAAGGAGTCCTATGGATCTTATCGCCCAGCTCACCCGCGAGCTCAACCTTAAGGCCGCCAACATCGAGGCAGCCGTCAAGCTCATCGACGAGGGCAACACCATCCCCTTTATCTCGCGCTACCGCAAAGAAGCCACGGGCGGCATGGACGACGTCGCCCTGCGCGCACTCGACGAGCGTCTGTCTTACCTGCGCAATCTTGAGCAGCGCAAAGAGGACGTCATTCTGCTCATCGACGCCCAGGGCAAACTCACGCCAGAGCTTGAGCAGCAAATTCGCGAGGCCACGCAGCTCCAGCGTGTCGAGGACCTCTACAAGCCCTACCGCAAAAAGCGCATGACTCGCGCGCAGAAGGCCCGCGAGGCAGGCCTGGAGCCGCTTGCCAACATGATCATCATGCAGGCATCCGCCAAGGGCAGCGCGCTCGACGCCGCCGCGGCCTACGTCAACGAGGAAGCCGGCTTCGACACGCCCGAGAAGGCGCTCGCCGGCGCGGCGGACATCGTGGCCGAGACGGTGGCCGAAGACCCCGAGAACGTCGCCGACCTGCGCGCCTTTACGCAAAACACCGCCGACATCGTCGTCGAGGCGACCGACCCCGCCGAGAAGACTCCCTACGAGCCGTACTACAGCTATGATGAGCCGCTGCGCCGCATCCCCAACCACCGTGTGCTGGCTATCGACCGCGGTGAGCGCGAGGGCAAGCTCCGCGTGCGCGTGAACGTCGACGGCGCCGCTGCCACGGCACGCCTCGGCAGCCGTTGGCCCCGTCGCCAGGGCGCTTTCGCGCCCGTCTTTGACGCCGCCATCGCCGACGGCTACAAGCGCCTGATGGCCCCCTCGCTGGAGCGCGAGGCCCGCGCCAAACTCACCGTTCGCGCCCAGACCGAGGCTATCAACGTCTTTGCCAAGAATCTCGAGGGCCTGCTCTCGGCACGCCCCGTCCGTGGCGCCCGCGTGCTCGCGCTCGATCCGGGCTACCGCACCGGCTGCAAGGTCGCCGTCATGGACGAGACCGGCAAGCTGCTCGACCACGGCGTGGTCTACCCCACCAAGCCGCGCCACGACGTCGCCGGCACCAAGCGCGAGCTCGCCCGCCTCGTCAAGAAGGACAGCGTCAACACCATCGTCATCGGCAACGGCACCGCCAGCCGCGAGACCGAGGAAGTCGTTTCGGAGTTCATCGCCGAGCAGGCGCCCAGCCTTCGCTACACCATCGTTAACGAAGCCGGCGCGTCGGTGTACTCCGCCTCCGAGCTCGCGAGCCAGGAATATCCCGACCTGGACGTCACCGTGCGTGGCGCCATGAGCCTGGGCCGTCGCCTGCAAGACCCGCTGGCAGAGCTCGTCAAGATTCCGCCCCAGTCCATCGGCGTTGGCCAGTACCAACACGACCTTGACCAGGCCGAGCTCTCGCGCACTCTGGGCCACGTGGTGGAGGACGTCGTCAACCGCGTAGGCGTCGACGTAAACACCGCGAGCGCAAGTCTGCTGGGATACGTATCGGGCATCACGCCGAGCGTAGCCAAGAATATCGTGGCCTACCGCGAGGAAAACGGAGCCTTTACCGATCGCCGCCAGCTCAAGAAAGTCCCCAAGCTGGGACCCAAGGCATATCTGAACGCCGCGGGCTTTTTGCGCATCAGCGGCGGCAAGAACCCGCTCGACGCGACGAGCGTCCACCCCGAAAGCTACGAGGTGGCCACGGCCGTCCTAGAACGCGCCGGCGTTAAAGCAAGCGAGCTCAGCCGCGGCGGCGTGCCCGACATCGAGCGCCGTCTGGGCAGCATCTCGGCGCTGGCAAGCGACCTGGACTGCGGCACCCTCACGCTCATCGACATTGTCAACGAGCTCAAGAAGCCCGGTCGCGACCCGCGCGACGACGCGCCCGAGGTGGTCTTTAGCCGCTCAGCACTTTCCATCGACGACCTGGAGTCCGGCATGGAGCTCAAGGGCACAGTGCGCAACGTCGTCGACTTTGGCGCCTTCGTCGACGTGGGTGTGCACCAGGACGGCCTCGTGCACATCTCCAAACTGGCCAACCGCTTCGTCAAGCACCCCAGCGACGTGGTGCGCGTCGGTGACACGGTCAAGGTGTGGGTCGAGAAGGTCGATCGCGACCGCAAAAAGATCTCGCTCACCATGGTACAGGGCAAGTAAACCGCCAAAGCAAAGGTACCCCCCCTGTAGCGATGTGCAAAATCGCGAGTATTCTGCAAATTCCACCGTTCCGGATGCCTCTCAGAGACGAAAAAGCAAAAAACAGCCCCCGTTTTAGCGTCGTCAGAGCCAAAACGGGGGCTGTTCCATGCTTCGGTTAACTGATAAAGACCTTTACCTTGCTGAATACTCTCAATTTTGCACGGCGCAGGCGGGGGTACCTTTGCCCACGGCAGGATATAGAAGCCAAGCGCCAACTTGCTGGCAAGCTCGTGTCGGCAGCCCCGGCCTTTCCTTTGCCTAGCGCGACCCTCGCGGAGCGCGTGAGCGATAGGGAAAGGAAAGACCGGGGCGAACAGCCCACGGTACAGTCGGTGTTCGCGCTACGGCAGGATATGGAAGCCCAAAGCGGCGATATCCTTGGCAAAACCGCGCACGGTGTCGAGCGAGACCTCGTACGGGTCGCGACCAATGTTCTTGCGCTTGGCCAGGATGCTGTTGGGCACCGTGATGATCTGGCAACCGCAGGCCTCGGCCTGGTAAATGTTGATGAGCTCGCGTGTGGACGCCCACAGGACCTCGCAGTTGGGCTTGGCGGCGGCCTTCTTGACCGACTCCGTCATAAACGGAATGGGGTCGACGCCGGTATCGGCGATACGGCCGGCAAAGAGCGAGATGATGGACGGCGTCTCGGCGTCAACGGCCTCGACCATCTCGTCAACCTGCGTAGGCGTAAAGATGGTGGTGACGTTGACCTTGATGCCGTCGGCGGAAAGCTTGCGGACCAGCTCGGCGGTGGACTCGCCCTTGGTGGTCACGCACGGAATCTTGACGTAGACGTTCTCGGCCCAGGTAGCGATCTCGCGCGCCTCGACCTCCATGGTCTCGACGTCGTCGGCAAAGACCTCAAACGAGACGGACACATCGGTGATGTGGGTCAAGACCTCCTTGGCAAACGCGCGGTAATCCGTCACGCCGCCCTTCTTCATAAGGGACGGGTTGGTCGTGAAACCCTGAACGTTGCCGTTCTCGTACATGTCGAGCATGCCTTCGAGGTTTGCACCGTCAGCGAACACCTTGATTGCCATCTGCCTGATTCCTTTCGCTTGCACATGGGCGTTAAACTGCTAAACACTTTACCTACGTTTATCAAGGCGTGAGCTGCGGTTTTTTATCTTCTCGGCGAACGGTATAAACACCTCAGTGTTTGGATTGATAAATCGGTTGAGCATGCAAAAGCAAAGAGTCGCAGTTTGAGCAAACGTCAGAACGCGGGATTCATTAGATGAGGCCGAAATGCTGCATCGCTGTGACGGTGCCGTCGTGTGCGACATCGTCGGTCACATAGTCGGCGACCGCCTTGACCTCGGGCATGGCGTTGCCCATGGCGACAGCCGTCTCGACCGCAGCGAGCATGCCCAGGTCGTTACCCGAATCGCCGAAGCCAAAGGTGCGCGCGTTGCCGGTGCGACCCAGGTATTCCAGCGCTCGCGCCACGCCCACGCCCTTGTCGATGCCCTTGGGGCTCAGCTCGCGATTCTGACCACCGGTGTTGCACAGCTCAAACTCGCGATCGATAAAGCCATCATCGTTGGCTACGCGAGCCAGGTCGCTCGCGACGATGCCTACCTTGCCCACGCGCAGACGACCGTCGACGCGCATTTCCTCGGTGCTGTGCACCACAGAAGTGCCGATCAGAGACGACTGCTCAACGCCCGCGGGTTCCAGGGCAAAAGTAGCCACGTTGGTCTCGAAAAAGGCTTCAATCCCTGCCGCGGCCATACGGCGAGCGAGCTCCGCAACAATGTCTTCGTCAAAGCAGTCCTCATGCACCACGCGGCCCTCGACCTCGAGCGTGGCGCCTGCCATGGCAACGATGCCCGCGGGGTCGAGCGCACGCAAGCTGTCCGCGATGAGCCACAGGGGACGACCCGTGCAGATAAATGCCTGGTGTCCCGCGTCGCGCAGACGATGAAACGCCTCGACGACCGTCTGCGAGGGGTGAACCGCCGAAAAGTCCTTGTCGGTCATGTTGTCGGGATCGAACGACGTCAGCGTGCCGTCCACGTCAAAAAAGAGCACGGCGGAATCGGGGCACGCATCAATCATGTGGGTTCCTTTCGGGGGCGAGAGTAAACGAAGTATCCATCATATAATGGAGCGACGCAACCAGAGAGGTCACCCATGGAATTTTACGCAAGCTGCCCCGAGGGCTTTGAGTCCGCACTCGCCGACGAGCTTAAACGCCTCGGGCTTTCGCATGTTCGCCGGCTGAAGGGCCGCGCTACATTTGAGGGCGAGCTCGAAGAAGGCTACCGCGCCTGTCTGTGGTCGCGCCTAGCGAGCCGCGTGTTTGCGGTGCTCGGGCGCTTTGAGGCGCAGGATGCCGACGAGCTGTACGATAGCGTTTACGACATCACCTGGGAGACCATCATCCGCCCCGGCGCCACCATCGCCATCACCGCCCGCGGCGTGACCGAGCAGCTGCGCAACACGCGCTTCTCGGCCCTGCGCGCCAAGGACGCGCTGTGCGACCGTCTGGCCGAGACCACGGGCCGTCGTGCCGACGTCGATGCCGCCGATCCCGACGTTCACCTGCTGCTTTCGCTGCGTCAGCGCCGCGCAAGCATTAGCCTGGACCTTTCGGGCGACCCGCTGTTCAAACGCCTGCCGCCCGCAGCGACCCGCGCCGGCGAGGGCGCGCACGTGCTGCGCCCCGACTACGCCGCCCTGGTGCTGGCGCAGGCCGGCTGGACCGCACTGTGCGAGCGCGAGCTGACGGCCGATGATTACGAGAACGAAGCCCTTCCCACGCTGGTCGACGCCTCGTGCGCCGGCGGCGGTCTGCTGCTGGAGGCAGTGAATATCCTGTCCGACCGCGCCCCGGGCGCCGCACGCGAGCGCTGGGGCTTTGAGGGCTGGCAGCTGCACGACGCCGCCCTATGGGAGCAGCTGCTCGCCGAAGCACGCGAGCGCGAGGCGGCAGCACGTGAGCGCCAGGCGCGCATCGTTGCCGCGGATGTTGACCCCGCCGCCCGCAAGACCGCCGAGCGCATGGTCAAGTGCGCCGGTTACAAGCGCTTTGTCGATTTTTGTGCTGCCAAGCCAGCCACCGTGCTGGACCATGCGGGCGCCGTCGCCGGTGCCGCCGTAGTCGCAGACACCACCGAGACCCCGCTTTCGCTCATGCATGACACCATGACGCTCATCGGCGAGCTGCGCCGCGCGCCCGAGCTTGCCGCGGCGCCGGTCGCCGCACTCACCCGCGACGGATTGCTGGCCCGCGCGCTCCACGCCGAGCCCGAGCGCTCGATCGCCGTCATGCCCAACAACGAGGAGGCGACCGTCGAAGTCTGGCCTTCGCTCGACCACGCCGCCGCAGCGTTTGAGGCTGCGACCAGTGCGGATGCCGAGGCCGAGGTCACGGATGCCGACGAAGTCAACGACAACGCCGCCAACACCCCCATGCCCGAACCTGCCGCCACACTCGACCTGGGCGACGGCAAGCCGCTGCCCGTGCTCATCCCCGAGTCCGAGCAGTTCGCCAACCGCCTGCGCAAGAATGCCCGCCTGCGCCGCAAGTGGGCCAAGCGCGAGGGCGTGAGCTGCTACCGCGTCTACGATGCCGACCTGCCCGACTACTCCGCCGCCATCGACCTGTACGAGGGCTGCCCGCAGACGCCGGGCCGCTGGCTCGTCATTGCCGAATACGCCGCACCCAAGACCATCGACCCCGCGCTTGCCCAGGCCCGCATGCTCGACATCTTGGCCATCGCGCCGCGTATTCTTGATGTTCCGGCCGAGCACGTGCACGCCAAGGCCCGCATGCGTTCGCGCGGCGGCTCGCAGTACGGCAAACAGGGCGCCGGCAAGGGTGGCTCGGGCGAGCGCGCCAACATCGCGCGCCGTCGTCTGCCGCTCATCGAAGAGGGCGGCCTTACCTTTGCCGTCAACTTTGACGACTATTTGGATGTGGGCATCTTCTTGGATCACCGCGTCACCCGCAACCTGGTGCGCGAGCACGCCAAACAGGCACGCCGCTTCCTCAATCTGTTCGCCTATACCGGCACCGCCACCTGCTATGCGGCAGACGGCGGCGTCGAGGAGACCGTGACGGTCGACCTCTCGAACACCTACCTAGACTGGGCCGAGCGCAACATGCGCCAGAACGGCTTTGTGGGGCCGCAGCATCACTTTGTACGCGACGACGTGCTCGCCTGGATTCGCGACCAGCGCCAGACGCGCAACCGCTGGGACCTGATCTTTGTCGACCCGCCCACGTTTTCGAACTCGTCCAAGATGGGCCGCCGCACCTGGGATGTCCAGCGCGACCATGTTGAGCTTTTGGCCGGCGTATCGCGCCTGCTCGCACAGGGCGGCCACGCCATCTTTAGCTGCAACCTGCGTGGCTTCCGCCCCGAGACGCGCAAGCTCGCGCGCGCGGGCGTCGTGCTGGAGGACATTACGACGCAGACCATTCCCGAGGACTTCGCGCGCAACCAGAAGGTGCACCACTGCTATATCGTGCGCCGCCTGCCCATCGAGGACGCCATGGCCGAGGTCGGCTTTAGCGCCGAGGAGATTGCCGAGCGAACCGAGGAGCTGCGCAACCCCGAGGCCCGCAAGCCTCGCGCGGCAGCGCCCGCGCACGCGCAGGCCGGCAACGGCAAGTCCAACTTTGCCGGCAAGCCCTCCCCTGCTGGCAAGTCCAAAAAGAAGAAGTTCTACGCCAGCAAACCCAAGGGCAGATAACAAAGTTGCGGTGGAATACGGACTGTTTGGGGGTGCGGACAGAAAGTTGGACCGCGGGGCGGTCCGGACTGGAGGTTCGCATG
>UQJA01000005.1 GCA_900541285.1 uncultured Collinsella sp. | reverse complement strand
CACGGGCAGCGCAGCCATACGACGCGTGGCCTCGGCAAGCGAAAACTCCTCGGTCTTGGACATCTCGACCAGCGTGATGGCGCAATTATGCTCGCGAGCAGCGCTGGCGATGCCGTCGATCATTGAGAGGTTGCCAAACTTGGTGACATCGTTGACGCACAGACCGACCGAATGGTAGCGGCCGTCGCGCAGCGAGCGACCGGCATAACTCGGACGAAAGCCGAGCTCTTGCATAGCGGCCTGCACGCGCTGGCGCGTCTGCTCGTTAACGTTGGGCAAGCCGTTGGCAACGCGCGAAACCGTCTGCTGCGAAACACCGGCAGCGCGGGCAACGTCAGCCATGGATACCGGACGCGTACCTGTATCGTTGGAAGGGCGCCTTGCCACAAAATCACCTTCACCCTTGCGAGATCTGAATAGCGTGAATGCCGGCCCGGGCAGAGATACACCCCGCGCCGAAGCCCGCTATCGTCGGACGCATGTTAACGTACTCTACTTTTTCAATCCGCAACTCTTCTGCTTTATAAGTCCATACGGCAGTACCGTTCACGGCTGTATTTCTACCGATTACCAGATTCTCAAAAAGTGACAAGAGTTGTGTTATGAGTACGTTAACATAGCCCGTAACGTGCGGCATCGTGAACACTTGGTTCATGCCGCTTCAAGTTGTTAACGTACTCATAACGGCGCAAAACTTACCCGTACGCGCCAAGGAAAGGACTCCGATGACCACCCCCGACGAAAAGACACTCGCCACGCTCACCAAGCTGTTTGAGGAGGAGTTTGGGCCCATCGGCGATCGCCAGGTGCTCTATGTGCACGCGCCCGGCCGCTCCGAGATCAGTGGCAACCACACCGACCACGAGGGCGGCCACGTCATCGCCGGCTCGCTCGATGTCGCTGCCGACGGCATCGCCGTGGCAACCGACTCCAACAAGGTCCGCGTCGCCGACGAGGGCTACCCCACCTTTGAGATCATGCTCGACACGCTGGATATTCAAGCGTCCGAGAAGGGCACGTCCGCGAGCCTCGTCCGCGGCATGGCCCACGAAATCGCTGCTCTGGGTGTTGAGCCCCACGGCTTCGACTTCGCCTTCACCTGCTCCGTCCCCTCGGGCGGCGGCCTTTCCAGCTCTGCCGCCGTCGAGGCCGCGTACGGTCGTGCCATGGAAACCCTCTGGGGCGCACCCGCCATCGAGCCCGTCGCACTCGCCCAGATGAGCCAGCGCACCGAGAACAACTACTATGGCAAGCCCTGCGGTCTGATGGACCAGGCCGCTGTGTGCCTGGGTGGCCTTGCCTACATGGACTTTGAGGACCAGGCTCAGCCTAAAACCCAGAAGCTCGAGCTCAATTTTGAGGATCACGGTTATGCGCTCGTGCTCGTTAAGGTTGGCGCCGACCATGTGGCAGCTACCGACGACTACGCCGCCGTTCCGCGCGAGATGCAGGACGTCGCTGCCGAGTTTGGCAAGGCACGCCTGTGCGAGGTAAACGTGGCGGACTTTGACGCCAAGCTCCCCGAGCTGCGCGCCAAGCTGGGCGACCGTGCCTGCCTGCGCGCCGTTCACTACTGGTACGAAAACGGCCTGGTCGACAAGCGCTGGGCAGCGCTCAACGCCGGCGACATCGACCAGTTCCTGGTCCTGACGCGCGAGTCCGGCGCCAGCTCTGCCATGTACCTGCAGAATGTCGTTGCCAAGCTGGGCTCCGAGCAGCCTTCCATGTACGCCCTGGCACTGGCCGAGCATGTCCTCGACGGCCGAGGCGCCGTCCGTATCCACGGTGGCGGCTTTGGTGGCACCATCCAGGCCTTCGTGCCGCTCGACCTGGTCGACACCTTCATCGCCAAGATGAACGGCTGGCTGGGCGAGGGCTCTGCCCGCCACTACGCAATTTCTGACAAGGGGGCTTACGCGGCATGGCTGTAATGACCGACGTGCGCGAGGCTGCCCAGGGCCTTATCGAATATGCCATCCACCGATCGATGATCGGACAGGACGACCGCATCTGGGCATACAACACCATTTTGGAGTGCATCGGCGCCACGGGCCCCGCGCTCGACATGACCTGGGCGCTGCAGAACGAGAAGCTCTCGCTCTTGCACCCCGATACCCTGCCCGACTTTGACCTGGAGGGCACGCTTGCCTCGCTTTCCGAGGCTGCCGTTGCCAACGGCGCCGCCGAGGACACGACGTCGGGCCGCGACCGCATCGCTATGCGCATCATGGGCGTGCTCATGCCGAGGCCTTCGGTTGTAAACGAGGAGTTCAACGGACGTATGGGCGTCAACGAGCCCCGCGCCGCGACCGACTGGTTCTACGGTCTGTGCTGCGACGCCGGCTACGTGCGCCGTGCCGCCATCGCGCGCAACATCAAATGGAGCACCCCCACCAACTGGGGCGACCTGGAGATCACCATCAACCTGTCGAAGCCCGAGAAGGACCCGCGCGATATTGCCGCGGCCGGCGCCGCCAAAAACACGGGCGAGAAGTATCCCGCCTGTCAGCTCTGCATCGAAAACGAGGGCTACCCCGGACGCTCCGCCGCAGCCGACGGCGGCGCCCACCCCGCTCGCCAGAATCTGCGCGTTATCCCCATCCAGCTCAACGGCGAGCGCTGGGGCTTCCAGTACAGCCCGTACGCATACTTTAACGAGCACTGCATTGCTATGAGCTCCGAGCATCGCCCGATGCACGTCGACCGCAAGGGGCTGACCCGCCTGCTCGATTTTGTGGACCTGTTCCCGCACTACTTTATTGGCTCCAACGCCGACCTGCCCATCGTGGGCGGCTCGATTCTGTCGCACGACCACTTCCAGGGCGGCGCGCACGAGTTCCCCATGATGCACGCCGCCGAGGTCTCGCAGTTTAGCGTGCCGGGCTTTGACCAGGTCATCGGTACCGTGTTACAGTGGCCGCTTTCGGTGCTGCGACTACGATCGCACGACCGCGCCCAGCTGCTCGACGCCGCCGAGAAGATTATCCTTGCCTGGCGCGAGTGGACCGATGAGTCGGTTGGCGTCATCGCGCACACAGCCGATGGCGTGGCGCACAACACCGTGACGCCCGTCATCCGCCGCGTCGACTCCCGCGGAAATGCCGGCGGCGAAATCTACGAGGCCTACCTGGCGCTTCGCTGCAACATCACGACCGACGAGCATCCGCTGGGCGTATTCCATCCGCATGCTGAGTACCACCACATCAAAAAGGAGAACATCGGCCTGATCGAGGTCATGGGCCTGGCCATTTTGCCGCCGCGCTTGGTTCCCGAGCTCGGCGCTGTCCGCGAGCACCTGCTGGCGGCCAAGGCAGATGCCAGCTACGACCTTGCCGGCGCGCTCGAGGGCGACGACCTTTGCCGCAGCCACGCCGCATGGGCTGAGGACGTCTTTGCCCGCCGCGCCGACGAGCTTACGGCCGACAACGCCATCGACATCCTGCACGAAGAGGTCGGCGTGGTGTTTGGCCACGTGCTCGACAACGCCGGCGTCTTTAAGTGGGACGAGGCAGGACGCGCCGCCCAACAGCGCTTTATCGACTCGCTATAGCATGCGAGCTCGAACGCACGCACTCAACAAATAGCGTCTACACGACAACGGCGCCCGCCGGCAACATCACCGACGGGCGCCGTTTTTGAGTGTAGTCATTGGGGTCATTCTTAAGGGGCGTTCTTAAACGACTAGTCATTAAAGAGCGTCCCCAATGACTATTTGCGACCAAGGCAACGCCGGTGTCTTGGCAACGACAGCGAAAACGCCCCTAAGCGAGCAAGGTGACGTGAAAGAGGAGGGCATTGACCTTTTGGTCATGCCGACGATTGAACGTCAGATTGCCGCTTAGGGGCGTTTGCAGCGTCGCGCCGTTACGCGGTTTGGTAAAACCGCGTAACCCTACAGTTCAGTCACGACAACGCTGTTGTAGACCTCGTCCCAGCGGTCCATGACCAGGTGGCCGGTCTTGGGATCCATGGCGTTGAGCTTGCCGCAGGTATTGGCGGTCTTGAGCACCGTGACGTCGTCGGCACCAGCAGCAATGGCATGCGCAAAACCGGCGATGGTCGAGTCGCCGGAACCCGTCGCGTTCACAGCCGCAATCGCGGGCGTCTTGGCACGGAACGCACGACCCTCATGGAAGCCCACCGAACCGGCAGCGCCCATCGAAACGACAACCCAGGGGATACCGGCAAAGCGGTCATCGGCGGCAAGCGCCTCGCGCAGGGCATCGACATCATCGGTCGTAAAGGACGTACCCAGCAGGCCGTTAATCTCGGTCAGGTTGGGCTTTACGAGCTCAGGCTTAGCGTCGGACTCCAGCGCGGCCTCCAGCGATGCACCCGAGGTGTCGAGCAGCACCTTGGCGCCCGCCTCCTCGGCGATCTTGACGAGCTCGGCATAGTAGCCGGCATCGACCCCACGCGGCAGCGAGCCCGAAAGCGTCACAACGTCCGCCTTCGCTGCAAGCTCGGCAAACTTGGCCGTAAAGGCCTCGAGCTCGGCCGGGGCGATCTGCGGACCGCTCTCCAAAAGCTCGGTCTGATTGCCCTCGTGCAGGATATTCAGGCAAATGCGCGTCTCACCGGCGATGGGCACAAAGTCGTTCTTGACGCCGTCGGCATCCATAAGCTCAGCCATATAGGCACCCATGTGGCCGCCGAGCAGGCCGGTCGCGAGCACGTCGTCGCCCAGCTGCAGCAGCACACGGCTCACGTTGAGGCCCTTACCGCCAGCGGTCTTTTCGGGCGTCACGCGGTTAACGTCGTCGATGATCAGCTTGTCGAGTTGATAGCGCGTATCGATCGACGGGTTCATGGTAACGGTCAGAATCATATTGAACTCCTGTTCCGGGTCGGCATGACCCGCCCCAAACATACGATAACTCGTTAAAGGATCTCGATCTCAAAGCCGCGGGTAACGGTCTCCCCCGGCTTGGCAACCAGGCAGCCACGCTTGTGCTCCAGAATATCGTCCTCGTCGGAGCAGGTGGACAGACCACCCCACGGTTCAACAGCCACAAAGTCGCCCTCGGGCTTGCTCCACACAATCAGGTACGGCATATCGGAGAACGTCAGGCGCACGCCCTTGTCCTCAGTTTTCTTGGTCAGCGTAACCACGCGGCTCTCAAGCACGTCGAAGATGGTCTCCGCGAAGTCGAAGAGTTCGTGGGTAAGCGGCAGGTTCTGGCCGATCATGGGATTCTTGCTGCGATGCTCAACATCAATCAGGCCCGTCGAGGGAACGGCAGTACACAGCTCGTCGGCCTCGCGCTGCTCAAAACGGAGCTCATAGTCGTCATAGGACTCACCCTCGTCGAGCGGGCACTTAAAGCCGGGGTGACCGCCCACAAAGAACGGCATGTCCTCGGTGCCCTCATTGGTCACCTCGTAGGACACGTTCACCTTTTCCGAATCGATCGTGTAACGAGCAACGATCTTAAACGGATACGGGTACTGCTCGAGCAACTCGGCATGGTCGGCAGAGCTTAGGCTCAGCGCAACCATGTTGTCGCTCTGTTCCTCGAGCTTCCACTCCTGCTTGCGCGCAAAACCGTGGCGGGCGAGCTGTACCTCGCGGCCGCCCATGGTCATTGCGTGACCGTCACGAAGGCCGCCGCAGATCGGGAAGCAAATGGGTGCCTGGCCCGACCAGACCGCCAGGTCGCCCTGCCACAGGTACTCGCGACCGTTGGCTTTAATCGAAGTGAACGATCCGCCAGCCGTGCTCAGTGCCACACGAATAGAACCGTTATCAAGAACAAACTCCATAGGAGCCTTCCCTTTCTTACGACAGCCCGCCAAGTCAATAGGGCTGATAGAAAACGGGCCCGCGCCCCCCCACAGAAACGGGAGCCGTCAATTGAAAAGCTGCAAATCGCCAAGTACAGCCAAGAGCGAAGCACTCAAGCCAAGCAAGCAAACGTGTTATCGGAGCAGCTCGCCGTACCAGAACACTTCGCAACAACAGGGGCGATCTCGCAGGTCACTCAAACGTCAGCGAGCGGCGCTCAGGTGCCCCAGGTCGCCGCGAAAGAGGAGCGACGCGTACTTCATGTACGCGAGCGCCGGTTTGAGCGGCGAGATGGGGTGCCTGAGCGCCGCGCAGCGTCGACCGGTCCGGCGTTCGGCAGAACGCCGGAACCTAATTAGTCGTGATATTCGCCGCGGTCCCACTTCTCGAGGAACTCGTCAAAGAAGTGCGGGTCGGCCTGAGCCTCGGCGTCGGCCTTGTTGCAGGCATCGATCTTGGCGATCAGGGCATCGTGCTCGGGAGTCTTCTCGTAGGGCTCCTCCAGGAAGGCAAGCATGATATCGGCCATCAGGAACTCGCCGGTAATCTTGCCGCCAAAGCCCACGATGTTGGCGTTGAGCTCGCGACGGGCATACAGGGCAGAGGTCATGTCGCGGACCAGGGCGCAGCGGGCGCCGGGAACCTTGTTGACGGCGTTGGTGATGCCGATGCCGGTGCCGCACAGGGCCACGCCAAAGTCGGCCTTGCCGCTGGCAACAGCCTCGCCCACGGCCTTACCGTAGATGGGATAGTGCGTACGGGTGTGGCTGTAGGTGCCGCAGTCGAGCACCTTGTAACCAGCCTGCTCCAGGCGGTCGGCCAGATAGATCTTCTCGTCCGTAACGATATGGTCGCAACCGATTGCGATGGTCTTCTTCATCAGAACGTCCTTTCGTCTGAATTCACAAGTTGAGGTAGAAGTTCGAGTTCTCGGTGGCTCTCGTTAGGCCATCTTGTTGAGCATGTCGACACGGATCTGGTGACGGCCGCCGGCGTACTGTGCACGCAGGAACTCGCGGGCGATCTTCTTGGCGACCTCGGTGCCCACAACGCCCGGGCCCATGGTGACCATGCGCGAGCCGTTGTGCTCGCGGGTCATGTAAGCGGAACGCTCGTCGGAAATGTTGGCGACGACCATGCCCTTGATCTTGACAGCGGCCATATAGGAGCCGACGCCGTACTTATCGAATGCGAAGCCCTGGGAATCCTTGTGCTCCAGCAGGTCCTTGGCAACGGCGGTCGCGGAATCGACAAAGTCCGCGGCAGGGGTCTCGGAATAGTCGACGACCTCGTGACCGTCGGCGATGAGCATCTCCTTGATGGACTCCTTCATCGACATGCCGTCGGCATCGGAAGCGATTACAACCCTCATGACATCCTCCTTGAGAGATACGCAGGTGCGTAGTTTCTGTTTGGAAGTGTTGAATCGCGTTCAGGTCCGGGCATCTGAATGTGCGGTTCTTCACTGTTCATGTTTATTTGAACACATTCGAACAGTAACTGCAACAACTATTTGTTTAACTTTGTTCTTTTTTGAACAAATATCGTTCACGGATGATTGCTGACCGTTTGAGCCGGGCGCGGACGTAGCGACCATGTGTTCAACAAACAAAAGGGCGGCCAAGAACGTGTCTCGGCCGCCCTTCGGCGGTATTCCCCGGTATATACAGCTGTTTTAGCTACTCGGACTGCCCACCCTATTTGGCGTGCTTGGACGGAGCACTCAGAAAGCGGCCCGTCAAATAGTTCGCCGGGCCGGAAATATCGATCCCCAGCAGTACGTGTCCCAGCCACAGGAACGCCACGAGCACCAGCAGCGGGATAACGCACGAAGTCACGATCATCACGATGACGCCTTCGATGAGGTCGGTCACCTGCTGCACGATCTCGTCGGTCATCTGCTTGGCACCGCTGGTCACCGACGTAACAAGGCTCGAGGCCCCATCAGTCAACTGCTCGAGCACGTTTTTGGACTCCGTGGCCTCGGATTTTTTCTTGTTCGATTTTGAGCTGGTCTCGGCTGACTTGTCCGTGGTGTCGGCCGCGTCCGCAGCGTCCGCAGCCTTTTGCTCAGCTTGCTCAATACTTACGCGATACGTTTCATCGACCTTCTGCGACACCCAAACGCTTGCAGGCACCAACGCCATGCCGATCACGGCAACTACCAGCACGCGTGTCGCCACACGGCGCAGGACAGCGCTCGTGCTCCAGCGCCCGTGAATGCCGAGCGACACCGCAAAGAGCACCAACGCAAACGGGATTAAGATGCCCAAGCCAACCGACCACAAAATGGTTAGCAGGTATTTCTCGAGGTAGAGCACGGCAAGCACGATACCAAGGTTGCCTGAAAGCTGCGCGAGCTGCTCGGCAACCGGCGTTCCCGTATCACCCGGCAGCGCGGTAATGCCCGCAGACAGCGCCACGCACGAGGTCGTGAGCGCCAGTACGTTACCCTTCTTTTGGTCGATGACCTCGATGGTGGAGTCCCAAGTTTTGGTATCGGCGAAATGCGGACGAGCTACAAAGCCCGACAGCAGCGCCAGGACCACGAGCGCAACGATAAAGCCAATCTGCAGCTTTTTGTTTGCGCACACGACATCGGACAGACTGGGCTGCAGCTCGGTTACCGCCGTGTGCTCGGTTATCTGGACAGGACGCCCATGAGCCATCTCGTGCGCATCTTTCTTATGAATCAATCCGTTGTCCGGCATTTGGATACCTCCTCATTCCGGCCTGTATTGCGGATGGAAGTATACCCACCGAGCAAAAATCGAACGGGAGGACGAACGGAGCGCACCAAGACTGTCCCCAATGACCAGTCGTTTAAGAACGTCCCCAATGACTATCTCGGGATGAGTTGCGGTGGAATAGGGATTGTTTTGCGCCCGCCGGCCCCTATTCAGTCCCTATTTCACCGCAACTTGGAGGAGGACAGAAAAAGCCCTGTCGCGGGTGCGGCAGGGCTTTTGGAAGGGAACTTGGTTGTGAGGGCTCGTTAGGCGAGCTTGGCCTCGAGCTCAGCGATGCGCTTGTAGGCATCGATGGTAAAGCGGGCCTGCTTCTCCAGGATCATAGTGGTCATGAGAGTGTCCTGAGCGTGAGCCATGATGAAGGTCATCTCCATCTCGCCACCGCCGGCCTCCTGCGAAAGCAGCTTGGTCTGCGTGTCGTGGGCGCCGATAAGTGCATCGCTGGCATCCTTGTGCAGCTGTTCGGCCTTCTCAAAGTCACCCTCGCGAGCAGCATCGAGCGCTGCAAGCAGATCGGTCTGGGCGTCACCTGCGTATGCGACAATCTCGAATCCAACCATCGAGATTTCTTCTTTGGTTGCCATATTGCGTTCCTTTCACATATGAACCAATGGAGAGCATCGCGTCCGGGCATACGCGCTGCGTTGTGTATGACAGAAACAATAACATTCAAACAAAAAAGAACAGCGCAAAACGTAATTTTGAGCTATGAACGGTCACTATTCGCCCGTGAACGGTTTTTAAACCAATCTGAACAATATCGAACACAATTAGCGGCAACCCAAACAGGTCCGCGCCCTAGCGTACATCGCGCACCGTATCGCCCTCGACGAGCACGCCCGGAAACAGCATGTGCTCCACACCGGGTGCAGTGCCCTCGGCGCCGGCAATCTTGTCGACCGCCCACATGCCGACGCGTTTGTTGTCAAAGCGCACCGTGGTCAGGCGACGATCGGGCACGATATCGCCCAAACTATCGTCAACACCCACCACGCTTACGTCCTGGGGCACGCGCTTCCCGCGCGACTCGAGCCCACGGATGCAGCCATATGCCATGGCATCGTTGGAAGCATAAATGGCCGTACAGGTCGGATCGTCCGCCAGAGCCTGACCGGCAGCATATCCACTCTGCGCTGTCCAGTCGCCGCGCACGAGCTGCGGTGGCTCGATGCCATGCGTACGCAATGTCTCGCGCCAGCCTTCCTCGCGCCGCATGCCCGAAAGCGAGCGCTCGGGACACGAGATAAAGTGCACGGTCTTGTGCCCCTGCCCCAGCAAGTACTCGACCACTTGGCGCGAGCAATCGAACTGGTCGTTATCGACCGTTGAACAGAGCGGGTGCTCCAGCATGGTAACGAGCACCGTCTGCATACCGGGCAGCGGCTCAAAGGTGCCAAAGTCCGCCGGCATGCGGTTCATAATCACAACCATGCCGTCCACCGGCAGTGCGCTCATGCGCGACGATGCGCCCTCGAGGGTATACGGATGCCCGTCTACTTTAGTGAGAGTGATGGCATAGCCGTGCTTATCGGCGGCGGCGGCAAAGCCCTCCATACGGTCGAGGTTGCCGGTGCCGGTAATATTGAACATGGCGACGCCGACGGTCTTAAACTTACCGCGACGCAGCGATCGACCGGCAAAATTGGGGCGATACCCCAGCTCGCGCATGGCGGCACGCACGCGCTCCTTGGTCTCGGGGCGCACGCTGGGCGAATCGTGAACGGTGCGCGAGACCGTCTGTTCCGAGACGCCCGCGAGACGCGCCACATCCTTAACGGATACCGATTTTTTAACAGCGGCCATAGGTCGATCTTTCTATGTCAACGATGCCATTGGTGACACCCTACGCAGTCATTTTTAACGCCTTCAAGTATATCCAACGCCTCCCCCACCATACGCTCACCACCCAAAACCTACCGTTCACCGACATTTTTGCTTCCCCGAACAGCTTTTGTCGACCAAATGTTAACGTTGCCATTGTGCAAACACAGAGCCACCGGGCGGCTCAAACGTTTACGCGCAAGGAATCGACGGTCCACAGGCACAGGGGCCATCGGTTCGCGTCTTATTTTGTGTCGCAAAATGGCAACGTCAACATTTTGGCAACCAAACGTCAAAAGCTACCATCGTTGCCAACCCACCGACTCTTAGGAGCTTTGCATGGAGCAACTCATCGCCATCATCGAAAAGGGGCAGCCCTTTTTCAACGCGATCGCCCGCAACAAGTACCTCAAGGCGATCCGCGACGGTTTTATCTCCGTCATCCCCATCATCATCTTCTCGTCCATCTTCTGCCTGGTAGCCTCGGTTCCCAATATCTGGGGTTTCTACTGGCCCGATGACATCAACAACGCCCTATGGAAGTGCTACAACTACTCCATGGGCATCCTGGCCATCGCCTGTGCCGCCACCACGGCCAAGCACTTCGCCGACGCTCAGAACCGCGATCTGCCCAAGAACAACCAGATCAACTTCATCTCGTGCATGTGCGCGGCCATCATCGGCTTCTTGCTCCTTTCGAGCGACACGATCGCCACGGACGCTGCCAGCGGCTTCAACACCACCTACCTTGGTTCCAAAGGCCTGCTGACCGCCTTTATCGCTGCGTTTGTGACCGGCATCATCTACAAGTTCTTCATTAAGCGCAACATCACCGTCAAGATGCCCGAGCAGGTTCCGCCCAACATCTCGCAGACCTTTAAGGACATCATCCCCTTCTCCGTCTGCATCACCGTCTTTTGGGTCTTTGACATCGCCTTCCGCGCTGCTTTTGGCTTCTGCTTTGCCCAGGGCGTCATCCAGGTGTTCCAGCCCCTGTTCACCGCTGCCGACGGCTACATCGGCCTCGCTGTGATCTACGGCGCTATGAGCCTCTTCTGGTTCGTGGGCGTCCACGGCCCCTCGATCGTCGAGCCCGCCATCGCCGCCGCCCTCGTTGCCAACATGACCGACAACCTGGCTGCGTTCCAGGCCGGCCAGCACGCTTCCGCTGTCCTGACCCAGGGTGCCCAGTACTTCGTCGTCTGCATGGGCGGCACCGGCGCCACGCTCGTCCTGGTCTTTATGTTCTGCTTCCTGGCCAAGTCTCAGGAGATGCGCGCCGTCGGTAAGGCCGCCATCGTCCCCGTCTGCTTTGCCGTCAACGAGCCGCTGCTGTTCGCCGCGCCCATCGTGCTCAACCCCGTCTTCTTTGTCCCGTTTGTCTTTGCCCCGATCGCCAACATCTGGATTCTCAAGATCTTTATCGACTTCTTGGGCATGAACGGCTTTATGTACACCCTGCCTTGGACCGT
The DNA here is from genome assembly GCA_900541285.1 of uncultured Collinsella sp. Lineage (GTDB taxonomy): Bacteria > Actinomycetota > Coriobacteriia > Coriobacteriales > Coriobacteriaceae > Collinsella. The sequence continues at coordinate 26,524 of UQJA01000005.1, read as the reverse complement.
CCCCGGCCCCATCGGCACCATCATGGGCCTGGGCTTCCAGCCGCTCGCTTTTGTGATGCTCGCCCTTATCCTGGTCGTCGACTTCGTTCTGTACTACCCGTTCTTCCGTGCCTATGACGCCCAGAAGTGCGCCGAGGAGGCCGAGATCTCCCAGGAGGAGCTCGCCGCCAAGAACGCCGAGAAGGCCGCCAAGCTCAACGATGCCTTCCAGGGCAAGGCTGACGCCAAGAGCGTTGCCGCCGGCGCTGCTGCCGAGGCCGTGAAGGCCGACTCCCCCGCCGCTTCCGCAGCACCCGCTGCCGAGACAACGACCGCCAGCGACCTCAACGGCAAGCGCGTGCTCGTGCTCTGCCAGGGCGGCGGAACCTCGGGCCTGCTCGCCAACGCGCTGGCCAAGGCCGCCAAGGAGCGCGGCATTAACCTCGAGACCGCTGCCGAGGCCTATGGCAACCACGTGGACATGCTCCCCGACTTTGACCTGGTCGTCCTGGCCCCGCAGGCCGCAAGCTACCTGGCCGACCTGCAGAAGGACTGTGAGCGCGTGGGCAACAAGTGCGTCGCCTGCCGTGGCAAGCAGTACATCGAGCTCTCCCAGAACGGCGACAAGTCTCTCGCCTTCGTGAGTGAGCAACTTTCGAAGTAAGTAACGCCCAGGGCCAGCCGACCATCCAAGACCGGCTGGCCCTTCGATTTAGACGATTGGATCATCATGTCCGTTAATCCTGCTAGCGTCACCAACCCGCCCGCGCAGTTTCCCGAGGACTTTGTCTTTGGCGGCGCCACCGCTGCCTACCAGGTAGAGGGCGAGACCCGCACTCACGGTAAGGGCAAGGTTGCCTGGGACGACTTTCTGGAGGCCCAGGGGCGCTTCTCCCCCGATCCCGCTTCGGACTTCTACAACCAGTACCCTGTCGACCTGGAGCTGTGCGAGGAGTTCGGCATCAACGGCATTCGCCTCTCCATCGCCTGGAGCCGCATCTTCCCCAACGGCACCGGCGAAATCAACCCCGAGGGCGTCCAGTTCTACCACGATCTCTTCGCCGAGTGCCACAAGCACCACGTTGAGCCGTTCGTCACGCTGCATCACTTTGACACGCCGCTTCCCCTCTTTGAGAAGGGCGACTTCCTCAACCGCGAGACCATCGACGCCTTTGTGGACTTTGCCACCTTCTGCTTTAAGGAGTACGCCGACCAGGTGACCTACTGGTTCACCTTTAACGAGATCTGGGCCGACGCCTCCAACACCTACATCGAGGGCACCTTCCCCGGTGGCGTCAAGGCGCATCTGGCCGAGGCCTTCCAGTGCGAGCACAACATGATGCTCGCCCACGCCAAGGCCGTGCTGGCCTTCCACAACGGCGGCTTTAAGGGCAAAATCGGCGTCATCCAGTCGCTGGAGTTTAAGTACCCGCTCAACGAGAACGACCCCGCCGACATCAAAGCCGCCAACAACGAGCACGTGCTGCAAAACCAGTTTTTGCTCGACGCGACGTTCCGCGGCGAGTATGCCCCCGACACCCTCGAGTGCGCCAACCGCCTGGCTGCCGTCTCGGGCGGCACCATCGAGATCTTGGACGAGGACCTCGAGATTATGCGCGAGGCAGCGCTCTACAACGACTACCTGGGCGTTAACAACTATCAGTGCCGTTTTTTGAAGGCTTACGATGGCGAGAACGACCTGCACCACAACGGTACGGGCGAGAAGGGCACCGGTCGCTGGCGCGTCAAGGGCATTGGCGAGCATGTGAACAAGCCCGGCATCCCCACCACCGACTGGGACTGGATCATCTATCCCGAGGGTCTGTTCGATCTGCTCGTCTACATTAAGCAGCGCTACCCCAACTACAAGCAGATCTTCATCACCGAGAACGGCATGGGCTACAAGGACCCCTACAAGAACGGTTTTGTGGACGACCAGCCGCGCATCGACTACATCGAGCAGCACCTGCGTTGGCTGCTCAAGGCCATGGAGGTGGGCGTCAACGTGGGCGGCTACTTCCTGTGGAGCCTGCAGGATCAATTCTCCTGGACCAATGGCTACAACAAGCGTTACGGCTTCTTTTACGTTGACTTTGAAACCCAGAAGCGCACGCCCAAGGCAAGCGCCTACTGGTACAAGCACGTGGCGCAGACCCGTCGTCTGGACTAGTGGCTGGCGGGGTTGCCCGCTCACACAACCTGTCCCCATTTCTCGGCCGGGGGCGGCACGTCACACGGCGCGCCGCCCCCGGTCTTTTTGTTTTTGGGCTGGTCGGGAGCCGTTTGTCTCGATCTGTAACATCTAGCCGAGTTTTTTGGTCCTAGCTGTTACAGATTGAGACGAACAGGATTGCTCTTTCCGAAGAATCTAAATCTGTAACACGTAGCCCGCTTTTGACCGTCTACCTGTTACAAATCGAGACAAACGGAGTAGGACCTAACCCCGTATGTCCCTAACAGTCGAGCGTTCGACCAGCGTACTCGGCACATGAATCGCCTCGATAGACGAGCTCTCTCCAATCGCCGCCTCAAACGCAAGCTTACCGACACCGCGCAAATCAAATCGCAGCGTCGTCAGCCGATTGTGAGGAACAAGTCCCTCGAGTGCGTCGTCGATACCAACCACGCTCACGTCGTCGGGCACGGACAGGCCCGCGTTCTCGAGCGCGGCGATAACGCCCAGCGCCATCTGGTCATTTGCCGCAAGCACGGCAGTCGGCGCCTGCGACCCGCCGGCAAGCACCTCGGCCGCAATCCGCTCGCCCATGGCGTACCCACTGTCCGCACTCCAATCGCCACGCAGCATCGGAGCGGCATCGACATGAGCACGACCCAGCGTATCGCGCCAACCGGCCTCACGAAAACGCGAGGAAATCGAGTTTTCCGGACCCGCCACAAACCGCATATTCGAGTGACCATGTTCCAGCAGATAATTGGTCAACAGCTCGCACGAACCATACTGGTCGGAGTCGATCGTCGTGCAGCGCGGATGCGCATACATGGACAGGATGACCGTTCGCACTCCCGGCTGGGGAACAAACTCCTCAAAATCGGGAGCCATGCGGTTCATGTTGAGAATCATGCCGTCGACGGGTCGCTCGACCATGCGGCGCGAGGCATCGGCAAGTGTATAGGGCTTGTCGCCGCCCATCTCGATCATAGTGACGGCAAAATCGTGCTCGCGCGCCGCTTGCATGATACCCTCGAGCGTCGCCAGGTTACCGACACGTGTGATGTTGTACATGCACAGGCCAATAGAACGATACGACCCGCCGCGCAACGCCGCTCCAGCAAAATTGGGACGAAAGCCCAGCTCTTCCATGGCGGCCAGCACACGCTTGCGCGTCTTTTCCGTCACGTTGGGCATACCGTTGACCACGCGAGACACAGTCTGGCGGCTCACGCCAGCGAGCGCCGCAACCTCTGCCGCGCTCGCCGAATGACCATTCCTTGTCTGCTGAGCCATGCCTTCCACGCTAACCTGCTTCCCAACTATTCCCCGCGCCCATGGCGCATCGTACATACATTGATAACGTGCTCATGATACCCGAGCCATATACCACAACATGAAAACTTCTGTCAATCAAAACCGCTTACCGAACAAATACAACCGTTCGCGGCTGTTTGAAGTTGTTTTGTTTCTATACATCCCAGCCGGATGTTAACGTGCTCATTGTCAAATGTTCACGTGCTCATTTTGGTTCTAATCATTTTAAGATAGTGTTTATCGGGCTTTTTCACCGCTGAACGCTAACCAGGGAGCCTCCTGAGCGCAAACGCACAATATCGAACAGCGAGACGAGAGGGTGTATGCATATGTCTTTGCTAAACCGCGTACAGCAGCTGCCGAAGGGCTTTGTTTGGGGCGCCGCAACCGCCGCGTACCAAACGGAAGGTTCCACGAAGGTGGCAGGCAAGGGTAAGACCATGTGGGACGATTACCTTGTCGCCCAGGGTCGCTTTTTGCCCGACCCGGCCAGTGATTTCTACAACCGCTACGAGGAGGATATCCGCCTTTCTGCTGAGCATGGACTCAACGCCATTCGTGTGTCCATCGCCTGGACCCGCATCTTCCCCAACGGCGACGATGCCGAACCCCTCGCCGAGGGCGTTAAGCACTACCACGAGCTGTTCGCCTGCTGCAAAAAGTATGGCGTCGAGCCCTATGTGTCCCTGCATCACTTTGACTCCCCCGCCGCCCTGTTCAACCAGGGCGACTGGCTCAACCGCAAGACCGTCGACGCCTATGTGCGCTATGCCGAGTTCTGCTTCCGCGAGTTCCGCGAGGTCAAGAATTGGTTCACCATCAACGAGCTCATCAGCCTCTCGCACTCCCAATACATCCAAGGCAACTTCCCGCCCAACCATCACTTTGATGTGACGAGCGGCATCCAGAGCCAGCACAACGAGCTCGTTGCCCACGCCCGCGCCGTCAACCTGTATAAGGATCTTGACGAGACCGAGCACCTGGGCGGCCGCATTGGCATGGTCAACGTCCTGACGCCGGCATATCCTGCCACCGACTCGCCCGCCGACCAGCACGCCGCCGACCTGTACAACGCCTTCTACACCGACTTCATCATGGACGGCGCCTTCCTGGGCCACTACTCCGCGCGCACCCTCTCACTCATCAACGAGATTCTGCGTGCCAACAACGCCACACTTACGGTTGAGGACAGCGACATGGAGGAGCTCGCCAAGGCGGCGCCCCGCAACGATATGTTCGGCCTCAACTACTATCAGTCGGCGTTTATCGCCGCCTACGATGGCGAGTCAACCAACAGCTTTAACGGCACCGGAGACAAGGGCACCTCGTGCTTTAAGTTTAAGGGCGTCGGGCAGCAGGTCGATATGCCGGGTATCCCCACCACCGACTGGGATTGGCTCATCTACCCGCAAGGCCTCTACGACACGCTCAAGCACATCAGCGCCACCTATCCCAACCTCCCCGTCATCTATATCACCGAAAACGGCCTGGGCCACAAGGACCCCGAGCCCGACGCAAACGGCATCGTCGCCGATCCCGAGCGCATCGACTTTGTCGACCAGCACATGGAGAAGGTGCTCCGGGCGCGCGCCGAGGGCGTCGACGTCCAGGGCTACTTTATCTGGAGCCTGCAGGACCAGTTCTCGTGGGCCAACGGCTATAACAAGCGCTACGGCCTGTTCTACATCGACTTCGACACGCAAAAACGCTACATCAAGCAGTCGGCACTCTGGTACAAGGAGCTCGCCGACACTATGGCGGACGCGCAGTAGCGCATCGCCTCGCTTTCCCCCGAGAGGGGAGCGGCCCTATGCGATACAAACCCAGCCGCTCCCCTCTCTCCCCCTGGGACCGACCCCGCCTGCACCCGGGCTTTTAGCAAGCGGGAGACCATATAGGTTTTCAACGTCCATGCCATTAAGATTTCATGCAAAGAGGAGCGTGAACTATGGAATCGATCGTTAAGTTCTTGGAGAAAGGTCAGCCGTACTTCGACAAGGTCTCTAAGAACATCTACCTTCAGGCCATTAAAGACGGCTTTTTGGCAGCAATGCCCATCATCCTGTCTTCTTCTGTCTTCCTGCTTATTTCGACCCTGCCGGGCGTTGTCGCCACGGTCGGCGGCTTTACGCTGCCCGACTGGTGGAACGTCGACGTCGTGAACTTCTGCAACAAGGTTTACAACTTCACGATGGGCGTCGTGGGCATCATGGTCGCCGGCACCACCGCAAGCGCGCTGACCGGCTCCAAGAACCGCCGCATGCCTGCCGGCAAGGCCATCAACGCCACGAGCACCATGGTCGCCGCCATGTGCGCTATGCTCATCTTGGCCGTTACCCAGACGAGTGCCAAGATCGACGGCGCCGATGTCTCGGTGTTCTTTACCGACAACATGGGCACCAAGGGCCTACTGAGCTCCTTTGTCGCCGCATTTGCCACGGTCAACATCTATGCCTTCTGCATTAAGCGAGACATCACCATCAAGCTGCCCAAAGAAGTCCCCGGCGCCATCGCCCAGAACTTCCGCGACATCTTCGCCTTCAGCTTCTCCATCCTGTTTGTCGCCGTCATCGACGTTATCTGCCGCACCTGCTTGGCCGTCCCGTTTGCCAACGTCATCTCCACGCTGGTGAGCCCGCTGTTCGCCGCTGCCGATTCCTACGCCGGCCTCGCCCTCATCTGGTTCATGATCCCGCTGTTCTGGTTCATGGGCATCCACGGCCCCTCGGTCGTTAAGCCTGCCCTCAACGCCGCGCTGTTTGGCAACATCACCACCAACCTCGCCACGCTGCAGGCCGGCGGTCACCCCGCCCTCGCCCTGACCGAGAACTTCGGTAACTACATCGGCGAACTCGGCGGCACCGGCGCCACGTTCATTGTCCCGATCATCTTCCTGCTCTTTATGCGCTCCAAGCAGCTCAAGGCCGTCGGCAAAGCCTCTGTCGTACCCGTGATGTTCGCCGTCAACGAACCGCTGCTGTTCGCCGCGCCCATCATCCTCAACCCGTACTTCCTGATCCCGTTCCTGTTTGCCCCCGTGGCCAACGTCCTCATTGGTAAGTTCTTCATCGACTTTTTGGGCATGAACGGCTTTATCTATGCCATGCCGTGGGCACTCCCCGGACCGATCGGCACCTTCATCGACACCAACTTCCAGCCGATCTCTCTGGTCCTGGTTGTCGTCCTGCTGGTCGTTGACTTCTTAATCTACTACCCGTTCTGCAAGGCCTACGACAACGTCCTGTGCAAGCAGGAGGCCGAGACCCTGGCCGAAGAAGAGGCCGAGGAGACCAAGGCCGTCAAGACCGCTGCCGCCCCCGCCGTTGAGGCTCCTGTTGTCGAGACCGCTTCTGCCACTGAGGCCTCCGCAGCTCCGTCCGCCCTTAAGGGCAAGGATCTGAGGGTTCTGGTTCTGTGCGCTGGCGCCGGCACCTCTGCACTGCTCGCCAACGCGCTTAAGGAAGGCGCCGACGAGCTGGGCATCGACATTACCGCCAACGCCGGTGCCTACGGCAGCCACTACGCCATCATGGACCAGTACAACGTCATCGTCCTGGCTCCGCAGGTTCGCACCTATTACAACGAGATGAAGGCCGACACCGACCGCCTGGGCATCACGCTGCTGTCGCCCAAGGGCAAACAGTACATCGACCTCACTAAGGATCCCAAGGGTGCCGTCGCCTGGATCGAGGAAAACCTCGAGGCATAAGACGCTGACGCCACCTGCCGCTCGCAGAAAAAAATGGCCCGTGCATCGATGCGTGATGCGCGGGCCATTTTGTTTAGACCGCACCCGTCCTCCTGTTCATCTTAATCTGTAACATCTAGCCGAGTTTTTGGGTCCCAGCTGTTACAGATCGAGGTGAACGCACAGGCCAAGCCAAAAATCTCAATCTGTAACATGTAGACCGCTTTTGACCGCTTAGATGTTACAGATCGAGACAAACAGATGGGTCAATCCAATCAATCTAGATCTGTAACACCTGGCTGGTCATTTCACTCCTAACTGTTACAGATCGAGACAAAGATGATGGCTGGGTAGACAAAATCTCAATCTATAACACCTAGTCGAGTTTTCGGGTCCCACCTGTTACAGATTTAGACGAGCAGGCCGAGCACGTCTACGCCCGCAGATCCCTCACGCTGGAACGCTCGACCAACACGCCCGAGACGAGCGTACGACTTCTGGAGCTCGGGGCTTCCAGACCTGCGACGACCTCGTTAAGCGCACGGATGCCCAGTTCGCGGTGGCGAAACTTCACCGACGTCAGAATCGAGTTGGGAATCGTCTTGTAGAGCTCATCGTCGAAGCCGATCACGGACACGTCGTCGGGCACATTGAGCCCTTTGTCACGTAGAGCCATCATCACGCCGTTTGCCATGCAGTCGTTAGCAGCGAGGACCGCCGTGCAATCGGGCTTATCGGCAAGCACAAGGCCCGCGGCATAGCCACTATCCGCATTCCAATCGCCTTGCAGAGGCTCGGGCGGCTCAATGCCACGTGCCTCGAGTGCCGCTCGCCAACCTTTCATACGGCACTGGCTCGACAGTGACTCTTTCTTACCAGAGACGAAGTACACGTTCTTGTGCCCGTGGTTCAAGAAGTACTCGCACGCCATGCGCGCGCCGCCCTCTTGGTCGTCACTGACGGTAGAGCAGGTAGGATGTTCCATCGGTGTGATAATCACCGTCTTGAGGTCTTTCGGCGCCTCAAAGGTATCAAAGTCATCGACCATCTGGCGCAGGTTGAAAATCATGCCGTCGACGGGGAGCTGCGACATCCTACGCGCCGCTTCGGCAAGGGTCATCTTCTCCCCCGCCCGCTTTTTGATCATCGTAAGAGCAAAGCCTCGCTCTTCGGCGGCATCGGCGATACCGTCGATCATGTCCACGGCACCGCCCGACAAGTGGAACAGCACGACGTCGATGCACCCGTAACGGCCCAACTTGAGCGAACGCGCGGCAAAGTTGGCTCGAAACCCGAGCGCCTCCATGGCCGAATGAACCTTATCGCGTGTCGACTCTCGCACGCTATCGGGCTCGTTGATCACACGCGAAACCGTCTTGAGAGAAACACCCGCAGCAATCGCCACATCGTTCATTGAGACATTTTTCTTGTCCATCGTTGCCACTACTTCTCCAGTCGGTTTTACATCGCTTGCTTTTTGCGTTCTAGCATACACTACCTGCCCGACTGACAAATCAACCGTTTACCGGACAATATCGACCGCTCACCCGTATATCCTTGTTGCTCTTCCATAAATTTCTTACGTTGTCATTAACGAAATGACAACGTTGTCATTTCGCAATGCCTTCCTTAAGCAGGAAGGTTTCCGGGCAGTCCTGACCATCCATCGACGACCAGTTCCATCCACATGCATCGCGCATCAAGTAGCAAAGGAGCTCTATGGACGCCATCGTAAAGATGCTCGAAAAGCATCAACCGTTCTTCGAGAAGATCTCGAGAAACATCTACCTCCAGGCCATCAAAGACGGATTCCTTGGGTGCATGCCCATCGTCCTTACCTCTTCGATCTTTCTGCTGATCGCCACCCTTCCCGGCGTAGTTGGAATCACGTTGCCCCAGCCGCTCATCGACTGGTGCAACAAGCTGTACAACTTCACCATGGGCGTCATGGGCATCATGGTTGCCGGCACCACCGCCAAGAACTTTACGGCTTCCATGAACCGTCGCATGCCCGCCGGCAAGGTGCTCAACGACGGCTCCACCATGGTTGCCGCCCAGTGCAGCATGCTGCTGCTCGCTGTTACGCAGTTCACCACCAAGTTCAACGGCTCCGAGCTTTCTGTCTTCGATTGCACCAGCATGGGTACGCGCGGTCTGTTCTCGGCCTATATCGCCGCGTTCATTACCGTGTGGGTCTATAAGTTCTGCGTCTCGCGCGATCTGACCATTAAGCTGCCCAAGGAGGTTCCGGGCGCCATCGCACAGAACTTCCGCGACATCATCCCCTTCGGTGGCGCTGTCATCATTTGCGGCATCATCGATGTGGTTGTGCGCAACCTCATGGGCGTTCCGTTCTCCGAGCTGCTTATCAAACTGCTCTCCCCGCTCTTCACTGCGGCAGAGACCTACCCCGGACTCATCCTTATTCAGGCAGCCACCGCGTTCTTCTGGTTCATCGGTGTCCACGGCCCTTCGATTGTCCAGCCGGGCATCGACCCCATCCGTCTTGCCAACCAGGCCGAGAACCTGCAGGTTCTGCTGGCCGGTGGCCACCCCGCCCACTCCCTCACCTTTAACATGTCGCTCGTGGGTGAGTTCGGCGGCACCGGCGCCACGTTCATCGTTCCGCTTCTGCTGATTCTCTTTATGAAGTCCAAGCAGCTCAAAGCCGTCGGTAAGGCCTCGATTGTTCCTGTTGCCTTCGCCGTCAACGAACCGCTGCTCTTTGGCGCGCCCATGATCCTCAACCCCTACATGCTCATCCCCTTTGTTGCCGCCGGCTGCGTCAACGTAAGTGTTGCCAAGTTCTTTATCGACAACGTGGGCATGAACGGCTTCTCCTTCGTGGTGCCTTGGGCTACCCCTGCCCCCATCGGCATCTTCATCACCACGAACTTCCAGCTTATCGCCCTGGTATTTGTCGCGATCATCATCTTGCTGGACGCCATCATCTACCTGCCGTTCTTGAAGGCATACGATAAGCTGCTCTGCGACCAGGAAGCCGAGCGCGCCGCCGAGCTGGGTCTCGAGTCCGATGGTGCTGCCACCATCGCCGCCAGCACCTCTGCGCCCGCTGTCGAGCAGGCCACCGCTGCCGTCGAGCCGACCGCCGCTGCCGCTGACAGCAAGCCTGTCGCCGATCAGCCCGAGCCCGCTGCCGATGCATCCGCTAAGAAGGATGTCGACGGTCTGAAGGTCCTCGTCCTGTGCGCCGGCGCCGGCACCTCTGCCATGCTTGCCAACGCCATCAAGGAAGGTGCCGCGCAGACCGGAGAGAACATCGCTTCCTCCGCAGGCGCCTATGGCCAGCACACTGCCATCATGGATCAGTACGACGTTATCGTGCTTGCCCCGCAGGTCCGTAGCTACTACAACGACATGAAGGCCGACACCGATCGCCTGGGCATTAAGCTGCTCGCCCCGCGCGGTAAGGAATATATCGACCTTACTCGCGACCCCGCTGGCGCCATCAAGTGGCTCCGCGAGAACCTCGACTAGGTTCCTCCCTCTGTTGGTGCCCGGATCCCCAGTTCGGGCACCTCTCCCTATTCGAATCCCACAGAAAGGATGACTCATGACCAACCCCATGCAGTTCCCCGACGGCTTTGTGTTTGGCGGCGCCACCGCCGCTTACCAGGTTGAGGGCGAGACCCGCACGCACGGCAAGGGCAAAGTGCCCTGGGACGATTTCCTGGCAGCTCAGGGTCGCTTCTCCCCCGATCCCGCAAGCGATTTCTACAACAAGTACCCGGTCGATATCGACCTGTGCCAGCGCTTCGGCATCAACGGTATCCGCGTCTCCATCGCTTGGAGCCGCATCTTCCCCAACGGCACTGGCGAGATCAACCACGAGGGTGTCGCCTTCTATCATGAGCTTTTCGCCACCTGCAACAAAGCCGGCGTTATCCCCTATGTCACGCTCGATCACTTTGATACGCCCGAGGCCTTTTACCAGGACGGCGGCGAGGGCTTCCTGACGCGCACGACGATCGACGCCTTTGTCGAGTACGCCAAGTTCTGCTTTGCCGAGTTCACCGAGGTCAAGCACTGGTTCACGTTTAACGAGATTCCCGCAACCGCCGAGGGCAGCTTTATCGTCGGCAACTGGCCGCACGGCGAGAAGTATCGCCTGGACAAGGCCTTCCAGCTCATGCACAACATGATGGTGGCCCACGCCAAGGCTGTCGTCGCCTTCCATGAGGGCGGCTTTGAGGGCGAGATCGGCATTGTCCAGAACCTGGAGCCCAAGTATCCCCTCGACCCCAACAGCGCCGCCGACTGCGAGGCCGCCCGCATGGCCGACGTCATCAACAACCGCTGGGTACTCGACGCCACCTTCCGCGGCCACTATACAGCCGACGCCATGGAGGCTGCGACCAAGCTGGCTCATATCGCCGGCGGCGAGCTCGACGTCCGCGACGAGGACATCGCCGCGCTGACCGCCGCGCTCCCCTACAACGATTGCCTGGGCGTCAACACCTACAAGTGTCAGTTCCTGCGTGCCGCCGAGGGCGAAAACGACATCAACCACAATGGCACCGGCGACAAGGGCTCCTCGCGCTGGTTCCTCAAGGGCGTGGGCGAGTCATGCGTGCGCGAAGGCGTACCCACCACCGATTGGGACTGGATCATCTATCCCGAGGGCCTCTACGACCTGCTGCTCCGCATTAAGAACGATTACCCCAACTACAAGAAGATCTACATCACCGAGAACGGCATGGGCTATAAGGACGACTTCGAGGACGGCTTTATCGATGACGCCCCTCGTATCGACTATATGCGTCAGCATCTCGCGTGGATCCTCAAGGCAATCGACGGCGGCGTGAACGTCGACGGTTACTTTGTGTGGTCGCTGCAGGATCAGTTCTCCTGGACCAACGGCTATAACAAGCGCTATGGCCTGTTCTACATCGACTTTGAGACCCAGAAGCGCTATCCCAAGGCGAGCGCGTACTGGTACAAGAACGTCGCGGAGACCGGCCTGCTCATGGCCTAATTCAAGCCGCGTACCCCTTGTCGGCCGCATGCGAGCCCCTCCACGGGTTCGCATGCGGCCTTTTTTGTTTTTGGTGAGCCCGAGCGGATCATTCGTCTCGATCTGTAACATCTAGCAGGGATTTTCAATCCTAGTTGTTACAGATCAAGACAAACGAATGGCCCGAACTTGAAGATCTCGATCTGTAACACGTAGCCCGTTTTTTCACGTCTACCTGTTACAGATTGAGACAAACGTTCGAAACAATCCAAACAATCTCAATCTGTAACGTCTGACCGAGTTTTTCGGTCCCAACCGTTACTGATTGAGACAATTGGATAGTCAAATCCGCGCTTTCCAAGCAGCTGTGAAGCGCGCCTCTTATCTTGTTTTCAGTATCACGAACATATTTTCGGTATCATTTCATGTTATTATGATACCGAAAATATGTTCGTGATACTGAAAGGAGCCATATGCGCCGGTTTGATTACGCCATAGTTCCAGCGGAACTCGAAGCAACCCCAATCATCAATCTTCTTCTCTCGATACGCGAGCATAAAGGCCGACAGCTTGTTCTGAGTCAAGTCAAACCCGAACTTCTATCGTCCCTTATGGAGGAAGCTAAGATCCAAAGCACCCAATCCTCCAACGGACTTGAAGGAATTGTTACCACCCAAAAAAGACTCAAAGCAATCATGGCGTATTCCGCCAAGCCAAGCTCCCGCGCGGAGGAAGAAATCGCTGGATACCGAGATGCGCTGTCGCTTATTCACGAACAGCACGATTTCATTCCCGTAACACCATCGGTCATTTTGCAGTTGCATCGTGACCTCATGGCACACACAGCAATCTCGTATGGGGGCCATTGGAAAGACAGCGATAACGAAATCGTCTCCATTGACGATCAAGGTAATCGATTTGTGCGCTTTAGGCCTCCTTCGGCTCTAGCAACCCCGGGACTTATCGAAGAAGCCTGTCGGTCCCTCAACGACGCCTTATCTCGCCAAGTTTGCGATCCCCTCCTTATATCGCTCCGCTTTATCTTCGATTTTGTTAGCATTCATCCCTTCAACGATGGCAATGGCAGGATGAGCCGGCTCCTTACAACGCTGCTGCTCGAAAAGACTGGATACGACGTTGCGCGTTACATCAGCATCGAACGACTTATTGAAGACAACAAAGCGCTTTACTACAACGCTCTCGCTGCAAGCTCCACTGGATGGAATGAAAATCAAAACACCGAAGTACCCTTTATCCGTTTCATGCTCGGAACAATCCTGGCGGCTTACCGACAGCTCGAACAGCACACCCTGATTGAATTCAGCACTCGCCCCATGTCGAAGCAATCGCGCATAGCTGCTCTATTTCAACAGAGACCCGGCGTCATTAAGAAATCCGACATTCGGTCCAACTGCCCCGATATCAGCGAGGTAACCGTTAAACGAACCCTCGGTCAGCTTGTTAGTTGCAGCGCAATCGAAAAAACAGGAGCGGGTCGTTCGACGGGCTACGTACTCAAAGACGTCCACGCCCTGGAATTATTCTTGCAATCCGCAATACCCGACGGCAGGTCAGAAATTACAAAAGAGTCCCCAAAGGACAAACTCCTTGAACGCATGAACCGCGCCGAAGATGAAAGCAGAGACGAACTCTACGAAGATTACGGTTCATTCTCAAGGAATATCAAAGCGAAATACGAAGTCTAGCCATATCTCAGAATGGCCTCACCCTTATTGCCCAAAACTATTTGCGCATCATTTCACGTCACGTTGACGCGTAAAATGACGCGCAAATGACATTTTTACATTTACGTGTCATTTTCCGCGTCATTGTGAGGCGATAATCCCCGCGCTGGCAGAGGGCAGAAGTATCGCCTGCAGCGTTAGTTAGCAGATGACCTGCGTATGCTCCTCGATGGCGGCGCGATCCTCGGCGGCGATACTCGGCTCGCACACCACGGCGTCCAAATTGTCCAGACGACAGAAGGTGTAGAAGTCGCGCTTGCCGATCTTGCTGGAGTCGGCGATCAGATAGCGCGAGTCGGCCTTGCTAAAGGCGAGCTGCTGGATACGACCCTCATCCATATTAGACGTAGACACGTCGCCATCCAGAATGCCGTTGGCGCCGATAAACGCCGCATCGATACCCAGCGCACGCAGAGTATCCTCGGCCGTTGGCCCCACAAAAGCGGCGGTGCGGCGACGGTACATACCGCCCACGAGGCACAGGTCGCAGTCTTCGCGCGCCTCGAGCAGGTTAAACACCGAAAGCGAATTAGTCACGATGCGCAGGCGAAACGCCGGCAGCATCGAGGCCATCTGCTCCACCGTAGTGCCCGTGCCCAAAAAGATGGTCGAGCCCTCCTCGATGAGCTCCACAGCGCGGCGCGCGATCTGCAGCTTTTCCTCGGCATGCTTGGTGCGCTTTTCGCTGTGCGAATACTCGTGGCGCAACATAGCGTGGGGACGGCCCTGTGCACTGCGGGCGCCGCCGTGCACGCGCTCGATCTCGCCTAGGCTCGCAAGCTCCTCAAGGTCACGACGAATCGTCATATCCGAGACACCCAGTGCATCCGAAATCTCCTTGACCGAAACCGTTCCCTGTTCCTCGAGCAGCTGCCGAACCTTATCCTGTCGCTCTGCCTTAATCACGATGAATCCTCGCCGTTCTTTGCGCGCATATCATTCAAACAGTAACGAACAAATTGTATCAGACTCATGCGCGTCAAAAATGAACGCCCGCACAGCTCCAATCATCACTTTTTTGAGAAAAATACCCCCTGCTTTAGTGGGGTGTAGTGATAATCTCGCCTGTTCGCGCTACAGTTTGTCCGAAATACCTCGATGTTAGGAACCAAATGATCACTTCCGAGCTTTTCGGCACCGCGCCGTGCGGTACCCCAGTTCATCGTTACACCCTCAACGGGCCCGAGATCTGCGTTCGCATTATGGACTACGGCGCCACCGTGCTGGGTATCGATGTGCCCGACATTCCCGGCAACGTGCGCGATGTGGTGCTGGGCTTCGATAAGCTCGAGGATTACTTTGACAACCCCGCCTGCTTTGGCGCGACCATCGGCCCTGTGGCCAACCGCACCGCGGGCGCCACGATCACCATCGCCGGCACGGACTGGCATATGCCGGCCAACGAAGGCGTCAACAACCTGCACAGCGATCTTGAGCACGGCCTGCATAAACGCGTGTGGGATGTTGAGCTCGACGAGGTCCATAACGCCGTGCGCATGACCACCTCGCTTAAGGATGGCGAGCTGGGCCTGCCCGGCAACCGAACCTTTACGGCCGTGTTTACCGTTACGCGCACCGGTGTCTTCCGTATCGAATACGGCTGCGAGAGCGACCGCGCCACCTACGTGTCCATGACCAACCACACATACTTTAACCTTGCCGGTCACAACGCCGGCATGGACTGTGAGCACTTCTTTGTTGCTAACGCCGCCCACTACCTCCCCATTAACGACCAGAACATTCCCACCGGCGAAATCGCTCCGGTCGAGGGTACGCCGTTTGACTTCCGTGAGCTGCGCCCCGTCGCGCCTGGCATGGAGGCCGACGATCCACAGATTAAGCAGGCACGCGGCTACGACCACTGCTTGTGCATCGATGACTATCAGTACGGTCGCAACCTGCGCCGCGCCCTGCATGTCGAGGAGATGTGGACCGGTCGTGAGCTGGACTACTACACCACCGCCCCGGGCGTGCAGCTCTACACCGGCAACTGGCTGGGCGACGAGCACGCCAAGGACGATGCTAACTATGGCTGGGGCGCCGGCTTTGCCCTTGAGGCCGAGATGTACCCCGACACGCCGCACCAGCCGCTGTTCCCGCAGGGCATTGTGGGCCCGGGTCATCCCTACAGCAATATGATCGAGTACCACTTTATGAGGCACTAAGCCCACAACGCGACATATCGCACAGCTGCGCCCGCCGGCACACCGCCGACGGGCGTTTTTCATCTTTTGGGCTCATTTTCGCTGTGACTGTATGAGTGACATATCAAAACTATGCCCATTTACTACGTTTAGCCCGGGATGCTCGACCATGCACCGGTTTTGTTAAATTCACGAGCCGTCTACCTGCGGTTTTGTTTTTCTCAAATTCGACATGCTCGGCGACAGGCGATCAAACGTAGTAAATGGGCATAGTTTTTGACAGGCAGCATCGCGCGAGTCCCTCGCAAGGGCAAAATGATCCGTTTTCCTCCGTCCCCAAGGGATCAGTTGAACAGATTGCCGATGGGGTCGGGGGCTGAACTGGGAAGATAGCGGATTTCTAGCTCTATGCCGAGTTCTTGCAGCTCTTTAAAGGCGGCGTCATCTGCCTCGTCTACGGCAACGGCAGGCGTTACAGAGCGCTTACCCTCCCCTGCCTGCATATGGCCAATGCTGATCTTGGTGATCGGCACACCACCCTTAACCAGCGCGAGCGCATCGGCGGGTGAGGCCACCATGATCAGAATCCATTGAAGCGGCGTTGCGGTATGGATGATGTCGATGGTCCTTTGCACCGAGAAAAACCGTGTCCACACGCCCTCGGGCGCCGCGACCCTCATAGGCGCCCACTTGCGCGAATCCGCCGCAATCTCGTCGTTAACGATCAGGACGAGGTTGGAACCAACCGCCTCATTCCACAGCTCAACGTCTTGCCCGTAAATAAACCGATCATCGATGCGCGTGAGAAGAATCTTGGGTTGAGCCATCACTGCCCCATTCTGCTTGAGACCCGTAAGAGCAAGACATCACGTCTCCAATATTAGTGCATTTAAAGTGAGAAAAGCCGTCAGAACACTTGCGCGGATGTGCGATGTCCCGTATCATAGACAGCCGTTGACGCCTCAGTTGCGTCACCACATGGTCGCCAGCGTAGCTCAGTTGGTAGAGCACCGCTCTCGTAAAGCGGGGGTCACCGGTTCGAGCCCGGTCGCTGGCTCCATTGCACAAGATAGCCGCCTTCGGGCGGCTTTTTTGTTGCCGATTCGCCCACTCGGTGGACTTCGGATTTAATGCTTAGGGGACGGGGATTTACCAAAGTGAAATTTTAATGAAAAGAAACCCAGCTGCAACAATTGCCATGGTGAGGGCTCGAATTGGCCATATAGATTTAAAATAGCCACGATACCTTCTCTTTTGCTGGAACGATATATCTATACAAGGTTGTGAGCGGAAAACAAGAATACGTCGATTGCTATCCGACAAACGGGTCTGGAATTGCATTCACCGGCATTTCGGGGCAGATTGATACACATGTACGAAAGGGAACCTATGTGGTGCGTTGGGTTGGAGCTGCTGCAGGCCCGATATGGATTGCGGTCTTGCGCCCCGATGTCCAAATAGGTTTCTCTCTCTAGACGGGAAGTTGCTCATGGACGCCATATATGACGGAGATGACTGGGTCGATCATTATACTTGGCGCCTGGTCGGCTCGGATGACAATGGGGATGTGGTGTTTGATGGGCTATGTCCAAAGCATCTCCATCCTTTTGTCTCGTCGTTAATTGAGAGTTCCGCTCGTGTTGCCCCCTACAGCTCGGCGTCGCTTCATGATACGGACGTTTTGAAGACCATAAGGGGATCAATTGACGAGGGCACGATGAGCGGTCCGCTGTTTTCTCGGCTTGTGGGGCTAGATGAGATTGGCTCGAAACGACTGCTTGCGGGCGAAAAGGTGGAACTCACTTATCGGTCGATGATTTCAATCCTGCGGCTAGCCGATGTTCTTCGCAAATAAATGAGGCTTCCCTATTCAAAAACAGAAAACCCCGCCAAACGTGATTCCCCTAGGGAAAGCACGTTTGGCGGGGTCCTAGCGTGATTTCCCTAGGGGAATCACGCCATCAGACGCGCAACTCAGCCGAGCAGCTCGTTACTCCTCCCAGTAGGCGTCGGCAAGCAGCTTAAAGCAAATCTTCTTGACCGGCTGCGCGCCATCGCCCGGGAACTCAAGCGTGGGCATATGAGGCTCGCCGGCAACGAACAGCGCGAACTTGTCGTCGGCAAGATCGCCGGCGATCGAGGCGTCGGAATCAACCAGGTCGTAGTCGTCCTTCTCGTCAAACTCCTGAACCAGCGTCAGGCTGCCCGTGGCGACCTTAAAGGCCTCGCGACCCTCGACATCGATCTGCAGGTCGTGATAGCGCTGATGCGTCTCATAGTGAGCCTCGGTCTCGGGACGCGTCGTGGGAGCCATGACGTTCGCAAAGACCTTGTCGCCCAGAATCGGATGGCTGCCGACCTCGAGCTCCGCCGGGTCGTTCTCCTCGAGCCAGTCGATCAGCACGTCGAGGCCCTTGAGCATTCCGCGGTATTCCTCGATATCGCCCAGTGCACCGTAAATCATCTAAATCCCCTCTCGGATCGTTTCTTTGGCGGCTACTCGGCAAACGCGTTACCGACGCTGTTGCCACCCACATACGTCTCGACCAAGGTAAGGTCGGGACTGAACACGACAAAGTCGGCATCGCGCCCCAGCATAATGTTACTGCACTTGTCGTCGACATGAGCTAGCAAGCGATGCCGGGGCCGACGCCCAAGCTCTTACAGCTCGGTCACGACAACGCCGTTGTAGACCTCGTCCCAACGATCCATGACCAGATGGCCGGTCATGGGATCCATGGCGTTGAGCTTGCCGCAGGTGTTGGCGGTACGCAGCACCGTCTCATCATCCGCGCCGGCTGCGATGGCGTGCGCAAAGCCGGCAATGGTCGAATCGCCAGAGCCCGTCGCGTTAACGGCGGGGATATCGGGCGTCTTGGCGCGGAATGCACGGCCATTATGGAAGCCCACGGAGCCGGCAGCGCCCATGGACACGACGACCCAGGGGATATCGGAGAAGCGGGCATCAGAGGCGAGCGAGGCGCGGAGTTCGTCCACATCGTCGGTGGTAAAGCTCGTGCCCAAAAGGCCGTTAATCTCGGTCAGGTTAGGCTTGACCAGCTCGGGCTTAATTTTGGACTTAAGGGCGGCCTCGAGCGAAGCACCCGAGGTATCGAGCAGCACCTTGGCGCCGGCGTTCTCGGCAATGCCCGTGATCTTGGCGTAGTAGTCCGCCTCGACACCACGGGGCAGCGAACCCGAGATGGTGACGACATCGGCCTTGCTCGCAAGCTCGGCGAACTTGGCGGTAAAGGCATCAAGCTCCTCGGGGGCAATCGTCGGGCCGCTCTCGAGTAGCTCGGTCTGATTGCCGGCGTGGAGGATGTTGAGGCAAATGCGAGTCTCGCCCTTGATGGGTACAAAATCATTCTTAATGCCGTTGGCATCCATGAGCTCGGCCATGTAGGCGCCCATGTGGCCGCCGAGCAGACCGGTTGCCACAACGTCGTCGCCCAGCTGACCCAGTACACGGGCCACGTTGAGGCCCTTGCCGCCGGCAGTCTTTTCGGGCGTCACACGGTTAACGTCGTCGATAATGAGCTCATCGAGCTGATAGCGTGTATCGACGGACGGGTTCATCGTAACGGTGAGGATCATTTTTAGCTCCTTATCTCGCAGGCTCCTTGTGCCTCGCGATACGAGTCGACAAAACGGAATTACAGAATCTCAATCGTGAACGAGCGAACGACGGTCTCCTTGGGCTTGGCGACAAGGCAGCCACGCTTATGCTCAAGCACGTCGTCCTCATCGGAACAGGTCGAAAGACCGCCCCAAGGCTCAACCGCCACAAAATCGCCCTCGGGCTTGCTCCACACAATGAGATATGGGAAGCCCCCAAAGCTCAAGCGAACGCCCTTGTCCTCGCCCTTCTTGGAAAGCGTGACCTGACGGCTCTCGAGCACGTCAAAGATGGTCTCCGCACAATCGAAGAGCTCATGCGACAGAGGCAGCGTCTTTCCCACCATGGGGTTCTTGGAGCGGTTAGCTACATCAATCAATCCGGTCGAGGGGACAGCGGTGCAAAGCTCCGCAGCCTCGTCTTTCTCGAAGCGCAACTCGTAGTCCCTATAGGCCTCGCCCTCGTCGAGCGGGCACCTAAAGCCGGGGTGTCCACCGATAAAGAACGGCATGTCCTCGGTGCCCTCGTTGGTCACCTCATAGGAGACGCGCACGGCGGCGTCCTCGAGCGTATAACGAGCGACAAGCTTAAACGGGTAGGGATAATCGCTCAGCAGCGCGGCGTTATCCTCCGAAGCCAGGCACATCGCCAGCTCGTTCTCGCCTTGGCTCTGCAGCTTCCACTCCTGCTTGCGCGCAAACCCGTGGCGAGCGAGCTTTACATGATGCCCGGCAAACGTCATGGCGCTGTTGTCGCGCAAGCCTCCGCAAATCGGGAAGCAAATCGGCGCCTGGCCGGACCACACTGCGGGATCGCCCTGCCACAAATACTCGCGACCGTCGGCCTCAATCGAGGTAAACGAGCCGCCGGCCGTAGACACCTTAATAGAAATCGAATCGTTGGAGAGAGCGTATTCCATTGCCCATCCTTTCGAACAACTGCGTTTTGCTCGCAAGTACCCGTCTCGGCCCTGACCAAAGGACAAACCCGCACGTTCATCGATGCGTCCGGTATCCCAGCCATGCAACGGGGTACCATACAGACATTGACGTCATTACAGCTGAAAGGCCTTCTTATGCGAACCATCATCCTCTACGCCTCACGCCACCACGGCAATACGAAAAAGCTCGTGGACGCCATCGTTGAGGCGCACCCCGAGATCGATACCCTCGATGTAAAGACGCTCGGCAAAAACGAGTATCCCGACCTGCACGAATATCATCTAATCGGTGTCGCCACGGGCATCTATTACTCCGAGATCGACAAGGACATGGCACGCGTGCTCACTAACGTGCTGCAGCCGCAGGACAAGGTGTTTGGCCTTATGACCTACGGTGGCAAAAACAAGTGGTACGGCAAGGACATCGATGGCATCTGCCGTATGAGGCAGGCCATCTTTATGGGTGTCTACGGCTGCCCCGGCTTTGATACGTGGGGGCCGTTCAAACTCACCGGCGGTGTCCAAAAGGGACACCCGACCGCTGAAGAAATTAAGGGCGCCGTCGATTTCTTCGACAAGATCGAAAACGAGTATGGCGACATCATCGTCGAAGAGTACGCCAAGCGCGAGAAGCGCCTAGCATACGAGAAGGAGCATCCTGCAGGAGGCTTGGTGGCCGGCGTTAAGCGCACGGCAAAGAAGATCGCTAACAAGCTGTAACTGTGAAGGTGCTTTTGAGCGTTTAACTCATACGGCGGGTCCGAGCAAATTCGGGCCCGCCGTCTTTTTGTATCGTTACTCGGTAAAGGCGTTGCCGACGCTCTGGCCGCCAACATACGTCTCGACGAGGGTGAGCTCGTGGTCGAACACGACAAAGTCGGCGTCACGGCCCGGCATGATGCTGCCGCACTTATCCTCGATGTGCGCAGAGCGAGCCGGCACCTCGGTTGCCATGCGAATGGCGATATCAGCGCTGGCGATGCCCCAATCGACAATGTTCTTGACACCCTGGGCAAGCGTGAGCACCGAGCCGGCAATGCTCTTGCCGTCGGCGAGCCAGCACAGGTTGTCCTTCATGATGACGTCCATGCCACCGCTGGTGTAGCTGCCCTCGGGCATGCCGCCGCAACCCAGGCAGTCGGTGATGAGCACCGTATGCTGCCAGCCCTTTGCCTGCAGCAGCGCCTTGATGGCGGCAGGGTTCACGTGCTTGCCGTCACAGATGATCTCGGCGTAGGTCTCGGGCGTGGACATGGCAGCGCCCACGACACCGGGCTCACGGTGATGCAGCCCGCGCTGACCGTTATAGGTATGCGTAAAGCAGCTGGCGCCGGCGTTGATGGCGGCGATACACTCATCGTAGGTGGCGTCGGAGTGACCGATGCTGGTCACCACACCCTTGGCGTTCAGAGCAGCCGCATAAGCAGCGGCACCGTCGCGCTCGGCCGCCATGGCGCTCTTAACGATGCGACCACCCGCAGCCTCCTGCCACTGGTCGAAGATCTCTTCGGAGGGATCGATAAGGTAAGCAGGGTTCTGCGCGCCCACGTGCTTCATGGTAAAGAAGGGGCCTTCCAGGTAGATGCCCTGAATGCGAGCACCGCAGAAGTCGGGGCCGCGACCCTCGTCCGCCTGGGCGATGGCGGCGCAGGCGTCCTTAATCTGCTCGACGCCATCGGTGAACGTCGTAGGCAGCCAGCTGGTGGTGCCGCGACGGGCGAGCTCGGTCGAGCTGATATCGATACCCTCGGGGTCGTTATCGGTAGTCGAGTGGTTATAGAAGCCATGGATGTGGGTGTCGACCATGCCCGGCGCGATCCACGATCCCGTGTAGTCCTTAATCTCGCAAGAGGGCTCGTCGGCCTGCCAGGCGCCAAAGACGCCATCCTCGACCATAAGATAGCCGCCCAGTTGCGGGCCTGCCGGCAAGAAGAACTTGTCAGCCTTAATTGCGTACGTGCTCATATGCACTCCTCGCTTCTAAAGCAGTTGACTGTGGTGATGCTTATACCCAGCTCACGTAAAACAAAAAGCGCCCGCCCGCCGTTATGAGCGGACGGGCGCCCTTACAGGGGGACGCGATTAAGCGGTGAAGGGGTGAATCGTCACGCCCTTGACCACGCGGTTGACCGTGCCGGTGGGGCTCGGCGTATCGGGCGTGTTACCCACGCGCACGGAGTTGAGCAGGCTGATTGCCTGGGCAAACATCACGAACGGCAGAGCAAGGTAACCCTCGGGGAGTGCCTCATAGCCCTTAAAGGTGAAGGACTCACCCTCGTAGACAGTAGCGCCATCCTGCTGAACGGCAACGGTGTGCTGAGCAATATCGTCGCCACCGATCTCGTTGAGGATGTCGATGTCGTACTGACGGGTGTAGGCGTCATTGTTGACGAACACGAAGACGAGTGTCTTATCGTCGACGAAGGACTTAGGTCCGTGACGATAGCCCATGGAGGTGTCGTAGGAAGTAGCGACCAGACCGTGAGCGAGCTCGAGGATCTTGAGCTGGCTCTCCTGGGCAAGGCCACCGAAGGAGCCAGAACCCAAGTAGGTCACGCGGTTGAAGTCGCCAGCCAGGTAATCGGCGATCTCAGGCTCACGGGAGATGACCTCCTCGCCCATCTTGGCGATGGTCTCGACCCATTCAGCCTTCTGCTCATCGGAAGCCTCGTCAAAGATAAGGGTGGAGAGCAGGGTCATGCAGGTGTAAGAACCGGTCATGGCGAAGCCCTTGTCGTTGGCGCGCGGAATGAGCAGCGTCAGCGCGTTGGGATCATCGGCAGACTCGACGGCGAGCTTGCCCTCGGGAGCGCAGGTGATGTTGAGGAACTTAACGTTGTGGACGAGCTCCTTGGCAACGGCAACGGCGGCAAGGCTCTCGGGGCTGTTGCCAGAGCGGGCAAAGGAAACCACGAGCGTGGGATCCTCGGCGCGCAGGAAGTCGCGCGGGGCGCTCACGATGTCGGTCGTGGCGATGGGCTTAAAGTCGTAGAGATCAGTGTTGCCAGCGTGACGCAGGTACGGGGCGCAGGTATCGCCAACGTAGTCGGACGTACCGGCACCGGTGAAGACAACGGACAGACGACCCTCGCCCATAGCGCGAGCCTCGGCCAGAAAGGCCTCGATGGCCTCCTTGTTCTCGCGATAGATGTTGAGCGTATCACGCCAAAGCTCGGGCTGCTGAGCAATCTCGGCCGTGGTGATCTGGGCGCCGAGCTCGGTAAGCTCCTCGACACTCTTCTCGAACATTTCTAATACCTCTCTCTAGAAGCAATCCTCTGACGTGCAATTATACACTTCGGTTGGTTATCTGGTAGTAACCAGTTAAATACAAAGAATCATCATATGGAAACGGTGCGAACACTAGTCGCTACGCTGGTGGTAAACCTTGTATTTAAACTGATCGGCACGAGCAACCGAGAGCGTATACTCCACAACCTCGTTTGACTCGTTATACGTAGTCCTAACCAAATCGAGCACAGGCGAGCCCTCGACGATTTCCAAAAGGTGGGCATCGGTGGGACGGGCTATGCTCGCATAGAACTCCTCTTCGGCCACGCGTATTTTTTGCTGAAAGTCTTGCTCAATCACATCGTAAAGCGGCTTGCGTTCCAGCAGCGGTCGCTTTAGGGACAGAAATTGACGAACCGGTAGATAACTGCGTTCGACCATCATGGGCATGTTGTCGGCAGAACGAAGGCGCTTGAGCTTAAAAATGCGATCACCGATACGCAATCCCATATGCTCGGCCAGATTCTTATCGGCCTCCATCTCGCAAAACTCGAGAATCGTGGTCTCGGGGTCGCGACCCATCGCGCGCATCTGCTCGGTAAAGCTGTAAGACTGCATAAGATTGGTTGCCTTTGCCGAACGGTCGGTCACAAAGGTACCGCGACCGTGCTGCCGAACCACCAGTCCTAAACGCTCCAGTTCCTGCAGAGCCAGGCGTACCGTAGTGCGCGAGAGACCATAGCGCTCCGAAAGTTCGCGCTCGGAAGGAATCATGTCACCGGCGCGATATTCATGGTCAATCTTTTCGGTCAGAATATCGACCAGCTGATCGTACAGCGGTTGCTTACGCGCTCCGATCGCCATCCTATCCTCCCTTTTGCTCGAATTCGGCTAACTACCTAGGGTGTTAAGCATTATCAGTCCGCAACACCCGAATCATCAAGAAAACAAAAGCCGCGCGCTCTTTCGAGCACGCGGCTTTTAACATACACATGGCTTAAGGGGTCGGGGTGTGAGCCGCGTAGGGACACACCCCTCAAGCTAGAGCCTTACCAGATGCTCGGCCAGAGACCAAGCGGGCCAGCGCCCAGGATGCCCAGGACGAAGAGCAGCAGAATGCCCTTGGTCGGGGTCCAGCTGTGCTTAGCGAACATGTAGTAAAGCAGCAGCGTAAGCATAAGCGGGACGAGCTTCGGGACGATGGTGTTGAGGGTGTCGGCAACAGAAAAGTTGACCGGATCCTCGGTAACGGTAGCGTAGGTCACGGACTCCATGCCGTTACCCAGATCGGCGACGCCGCACTTGACCTCGTTGCCGTCGGCATCGGTGGCAGTGAGGGCGTTGCCGTCCTCATCGGTCATGGCGATGGTACCGGCCTCAGCGGTCTCGGTATCGATGCCCTCCATACCGGTGAAGTTCTCGGCCTCCTTCTCGGAGACGATCACGGTAGTAGGAGAGAGGCCACGGGTGGTGCCGTTGGGGATCTGGAGGTTGATCTGGGTGCCACCCATGGTGACGACCAGGCAACCGACGACGAAGACGCCCATGATGGAAGCGGCACGCGTGAAGGCCTGCATGTTTGCGGTCAGAGCGTCAATAGCGCTGGTGCCAAGCTTGTAGGACCAGTTCATGAGCCAGAAGCGCAGAGCGAACTGGACGACGTTGAAGATCACCAGGAAGATGATCGGCGCAGCGGCGTTGCCGTTGATGGCCATGTTGGAAGTGATGCCGGCCGTGATAGGCACGAGCGTCAGCCAGAACAGGGCGTCACCGATACCACCGAGCGGGCCCATTGCGGCGACGCGGACGGCGCGGATCGTGGGGATGTCAACCTTGTTCTGTTCGAGCGAAAGCACGATGCCCATAACAAAGGTAACAAGGAACGGGTGGGTGTTGAAGAACTCCAGGTTGTGGCTCATAGAAGCCGCGAGGTCGTTCTTGTTGGTGTGGATCTTCTCCAGACCTGGGATGATGGAGTAGAGCCAGCCAGCGGCCTGCATACGCTCGTAGTTGAACGATGCCTGCAAGAAGCAGGAGCGCCAAGCCATCTTGTTGAGGGTCTTCTGGTCGAGCTGCGGAGCAGGAGTGAGATCCTCATAGTGCTCCGGGATCACATACTCATTAGATGCCATCTTCGAAGTCACCTCCGTCAGAAACAGCTGCACCCTTCAGCTCGGTCTGCTGCTGGAAGTCCCAGAAAGCGATGCCGAAGCCGATGAGAGCGAGGATGAGCAGAGCAGGGGTTGCCAGAGATTCGTTGGCAACGGTGATAAGCGCGAGGCCAAAGCCCATGAGGAAGAAGCCCCACATATCGCGGTTCATCATAACCTTGAGCAGGACGGCGAAGCCGACGAAGCGCATCATGCCGCCTGCAGCGGACAGACCGGTCTGCAGCCAAGTCGGGATGGCGGAAGCAATGGTCTGACCGATGGTAGCGCCAGCGATGAAGAACAGGGTGACGACGACAGCGAAGACCAGGCCGAGCAGAGCCATGGCGAAGTAGTTCAGGCGCTCGATGCCCTTGATGTCCGCGTTATGAGCCATGTTATCGGCCGTGGACATAAGCGGGGACATAAGCGTGAAGACCAGGGTAACGCCGAGCTGACCAAGCAGAGCGAACGGAATGGCAAGGCCGACTGCCGCGTTGGGCTCGAGGTCCGTAGCGATAGCGAGAATGGCTGGCCTGATGCCCCCCATGACGGCGGTACATACATTT
>UQJA01000004.1 GCA_900541285.1 uncultured Collinsella sp. | reverse complement strand
GGCGATCATAGCCCTGTCAAAGCGGCTTCTCGAGTCCCCCGACCTGCTGCTGCTCGACGAGCCCACGAACCACCTGGACGCCGAGTCGATCCTGTGGCTCGAGCACTTCCTGCACAACTACCAGGGCGCGGTGCTTGCCGTCACGCACGATCGCTACTTCCTGGATAACGTTGCCGAGTGGATCTGCGAGGTCGACCGCGGTCACCTTTATCCCTACAAGGGCAACTACTCCACGTATCTGGAGACCAAGGCCGCGCGTATCGAGGCACAGGGCAATCGTGACGCCAAGCTCGCCAAGCGCATGGAGGCCGAGCTCGAGTGGGTGCGCAGCTCGCCCAAGGCTCGCCAGGCAAAGAACAAGGCCCGTCTGGCTCGCTACGAGGAGATGGAGGCCGAGGCCCGCGCAAGCCAGAAGCTCGACTGGACCGACATCCGCATCCCTGTGGGCCCGCGTTTGGGCAACAAGGTGCTCGAGGCCCATCATCTGCACAAGGAGTTCGATGGCCGCGTGCTCATCGATGACCTTTCGTTCACCCTGCCGCGCAACGGCATCGTGGGCGTCATCGGTCCCAACGGTGTGGGCAAGACCACGCTGTTCAAGACCATCGTGGGTTTGGAGCCGCTGACTTCGGGCGAGCTCGAGGTGGGCGAGACCGTCAAGATTTCTTACGTCGACCAGAACCGTTCCGGCATCGACCCCGATAAGAACCTATGGGAGGTCGTCTCGGACGGCCTGGACCACATGATGGTCGGCGAGACCGAGGTTCCGAGTCGCGCGTACGTGGCGAGCTTTGGCTTTAAGGGCCAGGACCAGCAGAAGCGCGCCGGCGTACTCTCCGGTGGCGAGCGCAACCGTCTGAACTTGGCGCTCACGCTCAAGCAGGGCGGCAACCTGCTGCTCCTCGACGAGCCCACGAACGACCTCGACGTCGAGACACTGTCCTCGCTCGAGGCGGCGCTGCTCGAGTTCCCGGGCTGCTCGGTGGTCATTAGCCACGATCGTATGTTCCTGGACCGCGTCGCCACGCACATTCTGGCGTGGGAGGGCACCGACGAGAATCCGGGCAACTGGTATTGGTTCGAGGGCAACTTTGAGGCCTATCAGGCCAACCGTATCGAGCGCCTGGGTGAGGACGCAGCCCAGCCGCATCGTATTCACCGTAAGCTGACGCGCGACTAGATCGTTACGCGGTTTTCCAAACCGCGTAACTGCTCGACGCTGCGCGGGTCGCAAGCACCCCATCTTGCCGTTCAAGCCGTCGCTCGCGTACCGAAGTACGCGTCGCTCCTCTTTCACGGCAACCTGGCGCACTTGCGGTCCGCTCGCTGTTGGTTACGCAACATCAACAAATAAAAACGGCTCAAATCCTGATTTGGATTTGAGCCGTTTGTCGTTACTGCTCGGGTTCTTCGACTTTATCGATGGCCCAGGTGGATCCGAGGCCACCGGTGGTGTTGCGGCGGATGCGCACGGTAACCTCGCGGCGCTCGCCGGCCTGCGTGTAGCGCAGGGGGAAGCTTGCGCGGTTTCGCGCGGCCTCGATGGTACCGCGCTCGCGGGCGATCCAGTAGTACTCGCCGACGATGCCGAGGGTATCGGCGCCGTAGGGGAGATAGGTCGACAACTGGTGCAGAAGCGGGCCGGGGCAGAAGACCTCGGTTGCGAAATCGACGGGGAAGTCCTCGGGGATGGCGGGCGCTGCAGGTGCGGGGGTTGGGGCCGCTGCGGGTGCCGGAGCCGGTGCCGGTGCGGGAATTTGGTCGCAAGCAGAGGTGGGCACGGATTCGATGACGGGTGCGGGCTCCGGCGTCGCTTCCGGCTTGATTGTGGAATCTGCGGGCTTCACGGTGACGGGCGCGTCTGCAGCTGCAGTTTCAATCTCAACCTGCGTTGCGTTCTCGTTCTCGATGCTCGGCTTTGTCTCGACCGGCGTGGAAGCCATGGTGGTGATGCCGGCGTTGGCGTTTTCGGGGTCATAGACGACCGTGAGCGAGATGGCGGGCTGCGGCGTCTCGGGCTCCGGCGCCGACTCGGTAACGCCTTGATCGGCGGGCTCGTCGGACTGATCGTCCTCGGCCTCGTTGTCAAAGACATCGCTGTTTTGGAACGCAGGCGTCTCGGGTTGGTCAGCGGCTTCTTCGGTTGTCGGCTTGGGAGCCTCGTTGAGCTCCGCAGTGGCGTCCTGCTCGGATATGACTTCGGAATCGGTCGTGGCGGCGATTTCGGTTTCTGCTGTTACCTCAATAGCGACTTCGATCTCTGCCTCGGGCTCGGGTTCCGGCGCGGCTTCAACCATGGTTTCTGGCTTGGGACGTTTAACGTGCTTGGGACGCACGGCCTTGAGGTCCTTCTCGCCGCGTTTCTTCTTTTTGTAGGACTGCTTGGCGCCCTTGGCAGCCTTGGGCTTGTCCTCGCCCTTGGCAAGGGCGGCATCCCAGGCATCGTTGGCGATGACGGTGGCATACAGGCGGCCGCCCTTAAAGACGGTCAGCTTAATGCAGTCGTTGAGCTCCTCGAGCAGCTCGCGCGTGGACTCGAAGCCCAGGTCATAAGCGGTCATGTCGCCGGCGGCGAGCGCCTCCTTGACCTGCGTCATAAACGTTTGTTTGCCGCACCCAATCGCGTCGCGCAGCAGGCGATACAGATAGATGTGGTTGCCCAGCGAAAGCGTGGGCCTAACTATTGTCTTGCTCATGGCAAATCTCCTCTTTACACACCAAAGCATCTTACCATCGCACGGGACGTGCCACCTCGGCACCCAAGGCAAACGGGCGCGAACCGTTGTCGATTCGCGCCCGTTATACAGGTCGGTTATCTATGAGAGGCAAATGTGCTTAGTTGCCCGATGCCGTGCCTTGGCTCGAGTTGTCAGATGCCGTGCCAGACGCGGTTCCGCTCGAGCTGTTCGAGCTGTTGGTGTTGCTGCTGTCTGCTGTGCCCGTTCCTGAAGTGGTGTCGCTTGTCTGGCCGCCCGTGCTCGGCTGTGAACCGTCAGTCGTTTGGCTTGAGTCGGTCGTGCCGGACGGCGTGCCACTGTTGGCCGTAGAGGAATCGGTGCCCTGCGATTGGTTTTGGGTGTTCGAGGACGAATCGGTAGAGGTAGAACTGTCTTGCGTGCCGTCCGCCTGTGCCTGCTGATCTTGCGACTGGGTGTTGCCATTTGCATCGCTCTCGGTCGTGCGCGACGAAAGGATTGGCTCGGGGCGCTCGCCCAGACCCTCACCGGCGGTGGTGATAAGGATGGCGCCGGCGCAGGCGATGACCGCGACGATGGCGATGGCGATCGAGAAGATGATGACCTTCTTTTGCGTCTGGCTGCGCTCTGCCGCGGCTTTGGCGCGCAGGCTGTTAGGGGCGACGCGTGCCGTGGTCGCGCGTCCCGCAACCTGGCGCATTTCCTGCGTGGTCGCGGCGCCGCCCAGGTGCTCCTCGGCATTAAATTCAACGGGCTCATAGGCGCCGGCGGGGTAGTCGACGTCGGCGTGCGTACCTTTGAGGGCTTCGGCGCTGGCAGAGATAAAGTGGCGGTAGACCTGCGAAGACACAACGGTGATGACCGAGCTCACGGCGGCGCCAATCACCGAGCCGGCAATGCCGATCTTTGAAGCAAGCGCCACGCTCGTGGCGGCAGCTGCGGCGCCGGCGATGATCTGGGGAATGGAAATGTCGTCGAACAGGCCCTTTTTGGGTGCGATGGCCATGGTCTGTCCGATGGAATGGTTTTCGTGAACGCCGTTGTTGAGCGCGGCCGGTGTCATGACGCGCGTGCGCGGCGCGTCGGTGTACTTGGTTGTCATACGGGGTCCTCCCGGTGTAAATCTGCTTCGTTTCGTGTAGCCATCAGGGTACCCACCAGATGTGAATCGTACGTGACATTTAACAGATACCATCAACTCATCAATAGCTCACCAAGTTGGTGGGATGCGGTTGCACCCGGCGGTTGAACTACAATAGGGCTTGCTAATTGTGTTGAATGGCGTCTACGCACGGGAGCATTCTTATGAATCTTCACCTTTCTCAGTCTGATGGCTTTTTGCGTGTGGCCGCGGCGTCGCCGCGGATTCGCGTGGCCGATGTCGAGGGCAATGCCGAGGTTGCGCTGGCGGCTGTTCGCGAGGCTGCCGAGCGCGGCGTTCGCGCGCTGGTGCTGCCCGAGCTTAACCTGACCGGCTATACCGCGGCCGATCTGTTCCATAACCGCACGCTGCTGCATGCCTGCGAAGCGGCGCTGGTGCACATCCTCGATGAAACCCGTGAGCTGCCGATCGTCTTTACGGTCGGTCTTCCCGTTGCGGTGGCTGAGAACATCTACAACTGCGCGGCCGTGTGCTGCGCGGGCGCGCTTTTGGGCCTCACGGCCAAGAAGTATCTGCCCAACTATGGCGAGTTCTATGAGCGCCGTTGGTTTGCTCCGGCGCCCGCAGATCCCGTGTGGGTTGATTTTGCCGGTCAGGGTCCGGTCCTGCTGGGTTCGGGGCTTGTCTACCGTTGCTGTGATGAGGACGCCGAGGACCTGGTGCTGGGCGTTGAGGTCTGTGAGGATCTGTGGGTGCCGGCGCCCCCTTCGACCGAGATGGCGCTTGCCGGTGCGACGGTGATTCTCAATCCGTCGGCTTCGGACGAGATTATCGGTAAGGCAGATTACCGCCGCAGCCTAATCTCCAACCAGAGCGCGCGCCTGTACTGCGCCTATGCCTACGCGGACGCGAGCGAGGGCGAGTCCACGACCGACATGGTCTTTGCGGGCGAGAACCTCGTCTACGAAAACGGCTCTAAGCTTGCCGCGACGAAGCTCCTCACTTGCGATATGGCCGTCGCCGACGTCGATCTTGACCGGTTGGTTGCCGAGCGCCGTCGCTCGACGACATGGACGCGCTCGGACGATGCGCCGGAGGCCGTGACCGTTGAGTTTTCGTTTGAGGGCGTGCTGGCCGAAGATCCTGTCCTGCGCGATGCGCTCGACATCGACCGTGTCTTCCCCCGCGCGCCCTTCGTGCCTGCCGACCATGGTGACCTGGCTGAGCGCTGCGAGACGATCCTCGGTCTGCAGACTGCTGGCCTCAAGACCCGCCTCGCCCACACAGGTACCAAGGCTGCGGTCATCGGCCTTTCGGGTGGCTTGGACTCCACGTTGGCACTGCTTGTGACCGTGCGTGCCTTCGATGCGCTGGGGCTGCCGCGCACGGGTATCACGGCGGTCTCCATGCCAGGTTTTGGCACGACGCATCGCACCAAGTCGAATGCCGAGTCGCTTGCCCGCGACCTGGGTGTGAGCTTCCGTGAGGTTTCGATTCACGCGGCCGTGGAACAGCACTTTAAGGATATCGAGCATGATCCGGCTGTGCAGGACGTGACCTACGAGAACAGCCAGGCGCGCGAGCGTACGCAGATTCTGATGGATCTGGCCAACCAGGCTGGCGGTTTTGTCATCGGCACGGGCGACCTGTCGGAGCTGGCGCTCGGCTGGGCTACCTATAACGGCGACCACATGAGCATGTACGCCGTCAACGCGAGCGTGCCCAAGACGCTTGTGCGCCATCTGGTGCGCTATGCCGCCGATGTCTTTGGCGGGCGCATTGCCGAGGTCTTGCTCGATATCCTCGATACGCCGGTGTCCCCCGAGCTTCTGCCGCCCACGGGCGACGGCGAGATTGCGCAGAAGACCGAGGATTTGGTGGGCCCGTACGAGCTGCACGACTACTTCCTCTACTACCTGCTGCGTTTTGGCTTTGAGCCGGGCAAGATCTACCGCATGGCGCTCAAGAGCTTCGAGGGCGTCTACGACGTCAAGACCGTCCACACGTGGCTGCGTACGTTCTACCGCCGCTTCTTTGCCCAGCAGTTTAAGCGAAGCTGCCTGCCCGACGGCCCCAAGGTGGGCTCGGTGACGCTCAGCCCGCGCGGCGATTGGCGTATGCCGAGTGACGCCAGCTCGCGTCTGTGGCTTGCGCAGATCGACGCGCTCAATGCAATTGACTAAGGTTGGCTAAATTGAACCAATGCGGGGTTTGTAAGCGTTACACTTTTGCAATCTGATGGCCCGTATCGCGCGGCGCTCTTGTCGGAGCGCCGCGTTTTTTATATCGAAAGGTGGCACCATGCAGGCATCGCAGCGTCTCGACCGCTTTGGCGCGGAGGTCTTCGCCTCGCTCAACAACAAACTTCTCGCGCTGAAGGCTCAGGGCAAGACCATTTACAACATGAGCGTGGGCACGCCTGACTTTAAGCCGTACGACCACGTGGTCGAGGCGCTCACACAAGCCGCCCAAGATCCCGAGATGTGGAAGTATGCCCTGCGCGATCTGCCCGAACTCAAGCAAGCCGTGTGCGATTACTATGAGCGTCGCTTTGGCGTTTCGGGCATTACGCCGTCTATGGTGCAGTCGTGCAACGGCACGCAGGAGGGCGTGGGCCATTTGGGCCTGGCTCTGCTCGATTCGGGTGACACCATTCTGGTTCCCGATCCGTGCTACCCGGTCTTTGAGGCGGGTGCCAAGATCGCCGATGCCAAGCTCGAATACTATCCGCTGGTTGCCGAGCATAATTACCTGCCCTATGTGGCGGGTATCGATCCCGAGGTGGCCGATCGTGCCAAGTATATGATCGTGTCGCTGCCCGCGAACCCGGTCGGCTCGGTGGGCACGCCCGAGGTCTACGAGGAGATTATCGCCTTTGCCCGCGAGCATGATCTGTTGATCGTCCATGATAACGCGTACTCCGACATCGTGTTTGACGGCGAGCCCGGCGGCAGCTTCTTGCAGTATCCCGGTGCGCTCGAGGTGGGCGTTGAGTTCTTCTCGCTCTCCAAGTCGTTTAACGTCACCGGTGCCCGCATCGGCTTTTTGGTCGGCCGCGAGGACGTGGTCTCTGCCTTTGCCAAGCTGCGCAGCCAGATCGACTTTGGTATGTTCTTCCCGATTCAGAAGGCCGCCATCGCCTGCCTGAACGGTCCGCGCGATGAGGTCGAGGCGCAACGTCTGAAGTACCAGGAGCGCCGCGATGCCCTGTGCGACGGTCTTGAGGGCCTGGGCTGGGAGCGTCCCAACGCGCATGGCTCTATGTTTGTGTGGGCCAAGCTTCCCGGTGGTCGCACCGATTCCATGGTGTTTTGCGAGGAGCTCATGGAGAAGGCCGGCGTTGTGGTGACGCCGGGCGCGAGCTTTGGTCCTTCGGGCGAGGGGCACGTGCGCATGGCGTTGGTCCTGCCGCCCGATCAGATTGCTTTGGCTGTCGAGGCCATTCGCGAGGCGGGCCTGTATTAGAAAGGTATTTCGGCTCGTCAATAGCTCGAAACCGATTTCGTACAGTTATTTTACGAATCCTGCAAACAATTTCGGTAAACGGTCGATTTTTGGCTGCGAATAGGGGCATAATCAAAGTCCCGATTGGATGTATTGGGATTACGGCAAGCCGCTCGGGTCGTTCCCGGGCGGCTTGTTTGTGGAGAGAGATGGGAGTTTCTAATGGTTAACGAGAAGAAGGTCGCTATTGTCGGCTGCGGTTTCGTCGGTTCGTCTTCGGCGTTCGCACTGATGCAGAGTGGTCTGTTCTCCGAGATGGTCCTCATCGACGTGGACAAGAACCGTGCCGAGGGTGAGGCCCTGGATATCGCGCACGGCATGACGTTTGCCGAGCCGATGAAGATCTACGCCGGCGATTATTCCGATGTCGCGGACGCCGCCATGATCGTCGTCACCGCTGGCGCTGCCCAGAAGCCCGGTGAGACCCGCTTGGACCTGGTCAACAAGAACGTAAACATCTTTAAGTCCATTATCCCCGAGATTAAGAAGTCCGGCTTCGACGGCATTCTGCTAATCGTCTCCAACCCGGTTGATGTTCTGACCTATGCTGCCATCAAGATGTCCGGCCTGCCCGAGGGCCATGTCATCGGCTCCGGCACCGTGCTCGACACTGGCCGTCTGCAGCAGATGCTTGGTGCTCACGTCGAGGTTGACCCGCGCGATGTCCAGGCCTATGTCATGGGTGAGCACGGCGACTCCGAGTTTGTCGCTTGGTCCAGCGCTCAGGTTGCCGGCGTGCCGCTGAACACCTTCTGCGAGCTTCACGGTCATCTGGAGCATGAGACCGCCGAGAAGCGCATCGCCGAGGACGTCAAGAACTCCGCCTACACCATCATCGAGAAGAAGCACGCCACCTACTACGGCGTCGCCATGGCTGTCAAGCGCATCTGCACCGCTGTTATGCGTGACGAGCAGACCGTTCTGCCCGTTTCCTCGCTCATGGTGGGCGAGTATGGCCTGTCCGATCTGGCCATCTCCATGCCGACCGTCGTCGGCCGCGATGGCGTTGTCTGCCGCGTCCCCGTGCCGCTGAACGATGACGAGCAGCATGAGCTCACCGCCTCCGCAAAGGCCCTCAAGGACATCATCGACAGCGTCGACTTCTCCTGCTAAATCAAGCTCTTTTGGGCAACAGGCTACAATGAAAGGCGTCCGGGCCACACGGTCCGGGCGCCTTTTTGGTGCGAGGGGGTCAGGTTACTTTGCACCACCCCAATGCACCATAGTTGATGGGAGGGCCATGTCGGATTCGCCTAATTTTTTGACCTATGCCCAGACGGCGTTTGATCCGTTTGAGGAACGGCCGTTCTGCGCGGTGGATAGCCTGGTCTTTGCGTGGTTGTCCTATTTGCGTTTGCCGGGTGATATGGCGGAGCTGATGAACTGGCAGGGCCTAGACGTACGCGAGCTGCTGCGCGCCGAGTGCTACCAAGACATGATTGGCGACCTGTGGGATCCGGAGGGGAGCCGTGCCCTGTTGGAGGCTGTGGCAGCAAGCCCTCGCTACCGTGGCGTTCGTGTTTGCGGCTATCGTAGCGTGAGTGATGCCGAGACAACGGAGCAGTTTGCGGCCATGACGTTCCGATTTCCGGCGGGGTTTAGCTATCTTGCCTTCCGGGGGACCGACAGCACGATTGTGGGCTGGAAAGAGGACTTTAACATGGCGTTCCGGTGTCCTGTGCCGGCCCAGGAATCCGCGGCGCGTTATGTAGACGAGGCGGCGGATGCGATTGACGGGCCGCTTTTGTGCGGAGGTCATTCCAAGGGTGGAAACCTTGCGGTGTACGGTGCGGCGATGTGCCCCGATGTCGCCCGTGAGCGAATCGAACGGGCGTATTCCCATGATGGTCCGGGCTTCGTCGAGGAGTTTCTGAGCGGCAACGCCTTCGCCGACCTATCCGGTCGAATCGACAAGACGCTACCTCGGTCGTCAATCTTTGGCATGATGTTCGAGACACAGGAGGACTATGCCATCGTTGAGAGCACCGAGTTCAGCCTGCTTCAGCATAATCCCTTTAGCTGGGTGGTTGATGGTCGCGACTTCGTGTACTGTGAGCGCCTGTCCGCCGGTGCTCGATACGTTGATGGCTCCATTCGCGAGATGCTGCTTGCGGTGTCGCCTAGCGAGCGCGAGCGTTTTGTAGATGCGTTGTTCTCCGTGCTTGAGGCTACGGGTGCTGAGCGGTTTGCGGATATCGCTGGGAATCTGCGCGAGAGCCTGCCCGTGATGCTCCAGGCTGCGCAAGGCTTTGACAAGGATACGCGACGCTTTGTCTCGCAGACCATCGCGGCAATCCTAAAATGTGCGCTTCTGCCCAAACGTCCCCAGATCGACATGCCCGCTGCCGGCAAGAGCTTGGCAGAACAGCTCGAGGCTTGGCAGTCCGAGCTCCTGCGCTAGCCATTGGTGCAAAGCAACCTGTCCCCGATGCACCAATCTTCGATACGCTTGGGGTAGGCTCGACCGCTATACTGGTTCGTGCTCAATTCGATCTAGAACGGAATGCCGTATATGAAAATCAATCACGCAATCCTGCATATCCTGGACTTTGACTCGGCCGTCAACGTTATGAGCCAGCGCGAGCTCGATATCGAAAGCCGTACCGTGCGCAATTTTGTAACCACGCATCTGCGCCGCGCACGCACCTCGGCCGACAATAAACGCGCCACGTTTGCCGAGAACTCCGCATTCGGCGGCGAGCTCAAGGGCTATTTCTTTGGCGAGCGCGAGTTCGTGGACCTGTCGCAGCAGATTGCGGAGTTTATCTCCTCCGAGCTCACCAAAGCCGAGAAAGCCGAGTCTACCGATGTGCTCGTGGCTGATTTTGACGACGATGAGGATGCCCGCTGGTTTGCCGTGATGCTGCTGGGCTCCAAGCAGGCTTTTATGCACGAGGTGGGCCGCGAGGAGGGGGAGGTGCGCAACGACATCGCGCGCCACTACGCTATTCTGCCAAACCCCTCGCAAAAGGTTCCAAGCTATGCCATCGTGCGTGCGAGCACCATGGAGATCGGCTACGTGGACAAGAAGCGCAAGATTGCCGGCGAGGACCGTATGCTTATCCCCGATGGCCTGCTGCAGTGCGACACGGGCGTATCGGGCAAGGAGGTCATCGACACCGTGACGCGTGTGGTCGAGGAAGTCGCCGAGGAGCACGGTGCCAATACGGCCGTGGCGCTCGCCAAGGTTAAGGCTGCCGTTGCCGAGAAAGTCGAGGATGACGAGGAGCTGCCGCCTTGGGATATTGTCGACGAAGTCTTTGAGGACGAGCCGGTCATCAAGGAGAGCGTGCGTGCGGCACTGACTGAGGAGAAGGTGCCTGAGCGTGTGCCCGTGGAGCGCAAGCAGGTCGAACGCGCGGCGGTGCGCAACCACAAAATCCGTACCGACACGGGCATCGAGATCAGCTTCCCGGCCGAGATGGGTTCGAACTCTGAGTACATCGAGTTTGTCAACGAGCCCAACGGCCTCATCTCCATCGAGCTCAAGAATATCGGCAGCATCGAGAATCGATAAGTTGCGTTACGTCTACAGCGAGAAAGCAAAGGCCGAAGCTCCTTGGGGCTTCGGCCTTCTTGTTTGGGGATGAATTGCCCCGCAGGTTGAGCATAAGTCAGCGAAAACGCGGTTTGTCAAAACCGCGTAACTATTAAAGTTGACGTAAGCCCTCTTCCAGGCCGGTCTTGCTGTCGGTCTTCTCGTCGCGCATCTTGATGACGCGGGCGGGGACACCGGCCACGACGGCGCCGGCGGGGACGTCCCCGACGCACACGGCACCGGCAGCCACGACGGCGCCCTTGCCCACGCGCACGCCCTCCAAGACCACGGCGTTGGCGCCGATCATGACATCGTCTTCGATGATGACGGGCGTGGCGCTGGCGGGCTCCACAACGCCTGCCAGCACGGTGCCGGCGCCGATATGGCAGTTCTTGCCCACGGTGGCGCGGCCGCCCAGCACGGCGCCCATATCGATCATGGAACCCTCACCGATGACGGAGCCGATGTTGATGATGGCGCCCATCATGATGACGGCGCGATCGCCGATCTCGACGCGGTCGCGGATGATCGCGCCCGGCTCGATGCGGGCGTTGATGCCCTTAAGGTCGAGCATGGGCACGGCGGAGTTGCGACAGTCGTTCTCCACATCGTAGTAATCGATGGAATCGGCGTTGGCGTCCAGGATGGCTTTAAGCTCATCCCAGTCGCCAAAGACGGTCTTGCCACGACGACCGCCGTAGACGTGCGCATTGCCCCACTGGACCTTCATGCCCGGCTTCTCGCGCACGTACAGCTTGACGGGCGTCTTTTTTGGCGCGGTGGCGATGTAGTTGATAATCTCCTGTGCATCCATCTCGGCTGCGTTGCTCATTTGCTGTCTCTCCTTTGGGTGGATCCGGTTGATACCTGGTTAGGCAAACATGACCTGGTCGAAGGTGTAGAAGCCAGCCTCGTGGGTGACGAGCTTCTGCGCGGCTGCCAGCGCGCCGTTGACAAAGATCTGACGGCTCGTGGCGCGGTGGGTGAGCGTGACCTCCTCATCCTGGCCAAAGAAACTCACCTCGTGCACGCCGGCGACGGTGCCGCCGCGCAGCGAGTGCATGCCGATTTCCTTGGAGTCGCGCACGCCGCACATGCCCTCGCGTCCGTAGACGGGGTGGTAGCCTGCCTCGGGCTCGGCCTCGACTACGGCGTCGAGCAGCAGCTTGGCGGTGCCGCTGGGGGCGTCGACCTTTTGGTTGTGGTGAGTCTCGACAATCTCACAGTCAAAGCCGGGCAGCTCACGCGTGGCCTGGGCCACTAGATGGCGCAGGGCTGCGATGCCGATGGAGTAATTGCCCGAGTGCATGACGCGGGCGTTCTGACCCAGCTCGCGCAGGCAGTCCATCTGCTCGGGTGTGTAGCCCGTGGTGCCGGAAACGAGTGCGGCGCCCGTGCGCTCGACATAGGCGACGACGGCATCGAAGGTCACGACGTTCGAGAAGTCGATAATCACATCGGCAGCCGGTGCGTTCTCGAGCTCGCTCAAATCGAAGCCAATCTGGGCCACGATATCAAAAACGGGCTGCCCGGCGGCATCGACAATGCTTTCGGCGGTGGTGCGGATGAGCGAGCCCATGCGGCCCGTTCCCATAATGACGGTCTTAATCAAGCAGACCAGCTCCCTTCAGAGCATCGGTAAGTGCGGATCGCGTGTCGTCTGCCATGGGGCACAGCGGCATACGGTAGTTTGCCTCGATCATGCCCATCTGGGCGAGCGCTTCCTTAACGGGGATGGGGTTGACCTCGCTAAAGAGGGCGTTGATGAGCGGCTGGCCGGCAATCTGGATATCGCGGGCGCGCGCTACGTCGCCGTCCAGATAAGCGCGGCACATGTCGTGTACGAGCTGCGGCTGCACGTCTGCCCACACGCTGATGGTGCCCGAGGCGCCCAGGCTCATGAGCGGCACGGTGAGCGCATCCTCGCCCGAGTACATGCGGAAGTCGTCGGACAGCAGGTGGGCGATCTTGGCCGCGTAGGCGACGTTGCCCGAGGCTTCCTTGATGCCCATGATGTTGGGGTGCGCGGCCAAGCGCTCTACGTTGCGCTCGCTGATGCCGCAGCCGCAGCGGCCGGGGATGTTGTACAGGATGCAGGGGATGTCCACAGCATCGGCGACGGTCTTAAAGTGCTGATAGATACCCTCTTCATTGGACTTGTTGTAGTAGGGGGTGATGAGCAGCAGGCCGTCGGCTCCCAAGCCCTGGTAGGTGAGCGACTTGGTGAGCATCGTCTGCGTGGAGTTGGAGCCCGAGCCGGCGATGACGGGGACGCGTCCTGCAACATGCTTGACCACGGCGGCGACGACGGAGTTGTCCTCGTCATCGGTCATCGTGGCGCTCTCGCCGGTGGTGCCCAGGGTGAGGATGGCGTCGGTGCCGTTTTGCAGGTGGAAATCGATAAGGCGCTCGAGTGCATCAAAGTCGACGCTGCCGTCCTTTTTAAATGGCGTGACGAGGGCGACGATTGAGCCCTCGAGATTGCGGATGTCCATGTTCTTCTCCTTCGCTTCCGCGATCTGGATGCGTCTGTTCCATTGGGCGGCGACGGCCAGGCGCTCGTCTTGGGCGCGACGACGAGCACTTTCGGCGCGCGACTTTGCCAGCAGCTCGCGGCCGCACGGCAGCACGTCGAGCGTGGCAAAGTAATCGCCCGGGCGCTCGGCGCGACGAATGAGATCTGCCGAGCCGTCGGGGCGCAGCAATACCTCGGCAGAGCGCAGACGGCCGTTGTAGTTGTAGCCCATGGAGTAGCCATGCGCGCCGGTATCGTGGATCACGAGCAGGTCGCCCATGTCGATATGCGGAAGCTCGCGGTCGATGGCGAACTTGTCGTTGTTCTCGCACAGATTGCCTGTGATGTCGTAGGTGTCCGTGACGGGCGCTGTGGTCTTGTCATCGCCACCCGGCTGACCCATCACCGTAATGTGGTGGTAGGCACCATACATAGCGGGACGAATGAGGTCGACGGCGCTTGCGTCCACGCCGATATGGTCCTTGTAAATCTGCTTCTCGTGGATGGCCTTGGTGACCAGGCATCCGTAGGGACCCATCATAAAGCGACCCATCTCGGTGCAGATTGCCACATCGCCCATGCCGGCGGGGACCAGAATCTCGTCGTAGGCTGCGTGTACGCCCTCGCCGATGGCGTGGATGTCGTTAGCCTGCTGCTCGGGCAGGTAGGGGATACCCACACCGCCGGACAGATTGATAAAGGCGACATGTGCGCCGGTCTCGCGCTCCAGGCGCACGGCAAGTTCAAAGAGGATACGTGCGAGCTTGGGGTAGTAGTCGTTGGTGACGGTGTTACTGGCAAGGAAGGCATGGATGCCAAAATTCTCGGCGCCTTTGGCCTTGAGCATACGGAAGGCCTCAAAGAGCTGCTCGGTGGTCATGCCGTACTTGGAGTCGCCGGGGTTATCCATGATGCCGTTAGAGAGCTGGAACAGGCCGCCCGGATTAAAGCGGCAGCTGACCGTCTTGGGGATGGGGCCCGCGACGCGCTCAAAGAACTCGATGTGGCTGATGTCGTCAAAGTTGACGATGGCACCCAGTTTGTCGGCGAGCTCAAAGTCCGCCGCCGGCGTGTCGTTGGACGAGAACATGATGTCGTGGCCGGTGATACCCAGCGAGCGGGCAATCATGAGCTCGGTATAGCTCGAGCAATCGCAGCCGCAGCCGTATTCGTTGAGAATGGAGATGAGTGCCGGGTTAGGATTGGCCTTGACGGCAAAGTATTCCTTAAAGTCCGGGTTCCATGCAAAGGCGTCGCGCACCTCTTGCATGTTGCGGCGGATGCCCGCCTCGTCGTACAGATGAAACGGCGTGGGGAACTGCTCGACGATATGCTCGAGCGTCTCCTTGTCCACAAACGGCTGCTTTGCCGCATATGCTTCGTTGGGGGTCAATGCCATGTCCCGTAAACCTCGCTATCCAGACGGCGCCATCTGCGCATCGAATCCGCATAGCGTGGACCCAATGTCCGGATAGCGCTCCCGCATTGCTGCAGACAGTCCTGCGGGTGTTTCCCGCAGGCCCACCAGGCTGTTCGTGCCCGAAAAACCCAGTTCGGCGGGTTTCGCCTCCCCACGGGGTCAAAGCCTGCCGGCTCGCCCGCGGCTCTTCGTGCCCGCGCCTCTATCAAGTGGTAACGACCCTACCACGTTGCACTTTACCAAACAAGAGTATTCGTATATAACGTTTAAAAAATGCAGGGATATGCTGGAAACAAGGGCGTCACAATTCTGCATCACAATATTGTGGGAATGGATATGCCCCATGAAAGGATCCTTTATGACCGAGCTCCAAGAACTTCGTCGCTATCGTCGCGACCTGCATCGCATTCCGGAGCTCGATTTCGATCTTCCGCAGACTATCGCCTATATTGAGGGCGTGTTGGCGCCGCTCGCTTGCGAGGTGACCCATCCGTGTCCCAGCTGCGTCTGCGCTTTCTTCGATGCCGGCACAGGCGCCGCGCATGCAACGGCGATTCGCGCCGATATGGACGCCCTGCCCATCGCGGAGGCAACGGGCGCTGCCTTTGCCTCGACGCATCCCGGTAAGATGCATGCGTGCGGTCACGACGGTCACATGGCCATGGCACTTGCAGCGGCAACCTTTGTCGATCGCACGATTCGTGAGCAGCCAGGTGCCATCAAGCGCAACGTGCTCTTTGTGTTCCAGCCTGCCGAGGAGACGACCGGTGGCGCCAAGACAGTTTGTGAGAGCGGGGTGTTTGAGCGCTACGGGGTGGACCGTATCTTCGGGTTCCACGTGTGGCCCGACCTGCCTGCGAACACATTGGCGAGCTGTTCCGGCCCGCTGCTGGCGCGCTCGAGTGAGACGCACGTGCACATTCACGGGACAAGCATCCATATCGCCAAGACCTACGGCGTTCCCGTTAACGAATCGCACGATGCGGCGCTGGCGGCTGCCAAGTTCTTGGTTGCTGAGCGTGAATTGATGGACGAGTTGGGTGCCGATGAACCCTGCATTGGTAAGTTCGGCCTGCTGCAAGCCGGTACGGTTTGCAATGCGGTGGCGGGGGAGGCCCATGTTGCCGGCAGTCTGCGTGTGTTTACGGATGGCATGTTCGACCGCGCGCGCGAAGGCGTGCGTCGCGTACTCGACGAGGCGTGCTCTGCAACGGGCTGCACGTACGACCTCGACTTTGCCGAGGGCTATCCGCCAGTCGATAACGACCCCGAGCTGTTTGCCTGCATTGCGCCTGCCTTGTCCGAGCTGCAACTTGTGGACGAGCCGCTGCTGATCGCCGAGGATTTTGCGTTCTATCAGCGCCATCTGCCGGGCGTGTTCTTCTTGCTGGGCACGGGTGTGCCTGCCGGCCAAGATAATCCGAGCGATTCGGATGGCTGCCCCGCCTATGCCACAAGCGCTCTGCATACTGATACCATGCTCTTTGACGAGGAAATCCTGCTCAAAGGCCTCGATGTCTACAAACGATTGCTTGTGATGGAGTGACGATGGGGCGATGCCGACAGACTGCCGTTTATAGTCCCGGTGGGTGTGGATGCGGCTTGTTGTTGCTTCCGGTTATTGCTGTGAGCATTGGCGTGATGTTTGCACTTGCCGGGCTGGCCGCAGCGGCGCTCGTGCTGTTGATTGTGGCTATTGGCGTGACGATTTGGCTTTGCCGCAATCGCGAGCAACGCCGTGCCGACGGTAAGACCAATGTTGGATGGACCATCTTTTTAGTCTTCGCCTACCTATTGAGCACCAGCTATTTAGCCTTCTTTATCCTGTTACTTGTAAGCACCTTTACCGGGGAATCTGTCACGGTGGGTTGATGCGCTGCCAGCAGACGGTCGAGCAAAGTGCGTTTGCTCGGCGTTTGGATAACTGCATTGGCCGTTTACCGCAACCTTAGCTCTCAGCTAATGAATTCAAATTCAATCCTTCCTACGATGTGCTGTGTGCCGGCGCGGTAGCCGGATCGTAGGAAGGATGCATGATGAATAAGCTCGAAAACGAAGTGCTGCTGAGCCGTCGCGCTGCACTTGGCGCATTCGCCACTGTTGCCTTGGGGACTGCCAGTCTTCTTGCCGGTTGCGGTAGCGATAAGGCGACCGTCACCGAAGATGCCGGCGATGGCGACAAGAAGGAAGAGACGAAGAAGGAAGAGCAGCCTACGACTGACCTGGCTGTTGGCACGACGGTGACCACGACTGCTGGCCTTTCCGTCGTCGTCGATTCCGTCCAGCCCGGCCTTACAAATTATGACGGTTCGACCATGACAGGCATTCACGTCACGTACGTCAACAATGGCGATGAGGGCGCAGATTACAATATCTACGACTGGAAGGGCGAGGACGCCAACGGTGCTCAGCAGAACCAGGGTTATTACAGCGAGGGCTCCGATGAACTGCAGTCTGGTACCCTTGCCGCCGGCGGTTCCGTGGCGGGCAATATCTACTTTGATGGTGACATCAAGAAGGCTCTCTATTTTGCCAACGTGTTTGATAAGTCTGCCGCTGTAAGCTGGGTGCTGGCCTAACATGTCGCTACCGTTGCGCCGTATGGGAGGTGAGGTCGTATGCCCGATAAAAAGTTGACTGACGAGTTACTCAATGAACTTCTCGACGCGCCAAACATCGATGGCTATATCAAAGAACACGACTTTGCCGCCCCGTCGCTTTCGGACTACCTGATGCAGCTGCTGCAGGAAAAGGGCTTGGAGCGTTCGCGCGTGGTTCGCATGGCCGATCTCAATGAGACCTTTGGCTATCAGATCTTTACCGGCGCGCGTCATCCGAGTCGCAATAAGGTGCTGCAGATTGCCTTTGCGATGGCGCTGACGCTCAAAGAGACCAACCGTGCGCTGACGGCTGCCGGGGTAAGCGTCCTTAACTGCAAGGACCGCCGCGATGCGATTATCATCTTTTGCATCGATCGCGGGTGCAGCCTCCAAAAGGTCAACGAGGAACTGTATCGCTTTGGCGAGGAGACGGTGAGTTAGCGGCTGATATCTGAGCCGGCGGAGCTGTCGAACAGCGATGCAAACGAACGGGGTGCGGATGCCATGGGGTGTCTGCGCCCTGCGCTATGATGGAGGCTATGGATACTCAGACCCCAACATATTCCAATGACGAGCTGACCGCAGCGCTTGCCGAGCACCTGGCGTCGCTCGATCGCGACGACAGCTATCGCGTGGAGCGTGTACTTAAGCGCTCGTCCGTTGAAACAACCGAGCTCGTGTACTTTGAAGGAACCGGCGGTAGTTCGCTCGGCCCCTTTGTCCGCAAACGCATCGATGCTTCGGCTCAAATCGGCGGGGCATACGAGCGTCTGTTTGCCGCTCAGCGGGCAGGCAGGCGTTTTGAGCACCTGCCCAGAATCGTCGATTGTCGTCGTGTGGGCGACGAGCTCAACGTGGTTATGGAATA
This sequence comes from uncultured Collinsella sp., assembly GCA_900541285.1. GTDB lineage: Bacteria > Actinomycetota > Coriobacteriia > Coriobacteriales > Coriobacteriaceae > Collinsella. The sequence goes on along the minus strand of UQJA01000004.1, from coordinate 21,743 downwards.
CATCGAAGGGGAGACGCTCGGGGCGCTGGTGTACCGTCTGGGAGCCACCCCCGATTATGCGCGTGAATTGTATCCTGCCCTATGCGATGCCGTGGGCGAGCTCCATGCCGGTTTTGCAATAGCGGGGGAGACGTCGGCGCCGGTGATCCATCGCGACCTCAAGCCGTCGAATATCATCGTGACAGGTGCCAACTATACGCCTGATGACGGCCTGACGTTTTCATCGCTGGTGATTATCGACTTGGGGATCGCGCGCGTATGGCGCGATGGCGCCGATGCCGACACCGTCAAGTTTGGCACGCGACCCTATGCGCCGCCCGAGCAGTATGGGTTTGGGCAGACGAGTGTGCGCAGCGACGTCTACGCACTTGGCGCCCTGTTGTTCTTCTGCTTGATGGGAGTCGACCCTAAACCAGGGCTCGACATGCGCGAGCAATGCGAGGCGCGTGGCATTCCCACCCCACTTGCCGATGCCGTCTGCATGTCGATGGCGCTCGACCCGGCCAAGCGTTTTGCGAGCGCGGAAGCGTTGGGACGGGCGACGCGCGCGGCATACGATCTAAGTCGCCCCGTGCGGCCTCCTGCGCCTGCGCCTGTCCGTACTCCGGCCTCGGAGACGGTGTTGACGCCCCAAGGGCTCCAGAACCCCACAGGGCTTCCTAGGCCTGCCGCCTCCGCTGCATGCGGTCTGCTCTCTCGCGTTCCGGAGTCTCTGGGGCGTATTTGGAATACGCTCGTCTGCTTCTCGCTGCTTGTGTTCTTTGCCGGAAGTCACTTTGCCGTCTTTCACCCCACGGGAGCAAACCAAAGCTACCCGACGTGGCTTCTCATAATCGAGTATTTTTTCTTTGTCGATGGCCTTATGGTGCTTATGCATTTTGCGCTGCTCGATAAGCGCCGTCTTCGTCGGCGATTCGCACTGCTCGACAGCTATCGCGGCAAGAAACTCGCGAAACTCTGGCTCAAGGCATTGAGTGTGCTGCTCCTATGCATGATCGTCATAGTCGCGGTTGCCAATGCGACCGGCGTCGTCGATACCTCCGCTACCTAAAAGAAAAGGGCCCCATTGGGGCCCTTTGCAGTTGCACTTAGATGCGGTTCATCTGAGCGGCGACTTTGTTGTACCAGTCCTGCCACGTGGGCGGGCAGTACTTTTTGGCCGCAGCCGGGGTAAGGGTGGAGCCGTAGTTGGCGCCCAGATAGGCAACGTGAGCGGAGATGCCCTCGCTCCAGCTGCCAAAGCTGCGCCAACCGCCGCCACGTGCACTCCAGCCCCAGGCGTTATAAGAATTGGCGCAATAAGCACCCTTGGTGCTCTCGATGCAGGCGATGGCGGGGGACCAACGGGGGTCGACACCGGTATTCCAAGCGGCGACGGCAAAGTTGTAGCCCTGGCCTGCCATGGGGGAGCCGGCGAGATAATTGTCGATGCGGCTCGTCCACTCATTAATGAACGAATCGTAATCGGAACTACCGGTATTGGAGTTGTTCACCGTGGTGTCGATGGTGGTGTTGGTGTTGGTGGCCTGGCTGCTGGAATTGCTGCCGCTTACGCCCTCGCCCGAGAGCTTCTCGGCGGCAGCGGCCTTATCGGCCTCAAGCTTGGCAAGCTCGGCGGCATTTTCCTGCTCGGCTTTTGCCTGTGCCTCGCTGCGGAGCTGCTGGGCCTGCGCCAGCGCATCCTCGGCGTTTTTCTGCTCTGCCTCAAGCTGTGACTTGGCCTGCTGGAGCTCGGCCTTGTTCTGCTCAAGTTCGGTTTGCATGTTATTGAGCTCTTCGATCTCGTCGACGCTCGAGCTCGTGATCTGGTTGGTGTATTTGCAGGTCGTGATGAACTCACCCAGGCTCTGCGCGTTGACCAGGAAGCTCACGATGGGATTGGTGCCCTTCTGATACTTGTACAGATCGCGCATGGCAGAGCTTGCCTTGGCCTGCTGCTCGGGAAGCTTAGCCTCGATTTCCTCGATGCTCGCCTCATTGGAGTCAATCTGCTTTTGCAGGTCATCGAGTTTGGTGCGGGCGTCGTTGTAGGCGCTCGTGGCGGCTTCGATCTTCTGCTGGGCTGCGGAAAGCTGGTCCTGCGTTGCCTGCGAGGCGGCATACGCCGCAACGGGGGAGAGCATCGGCGTGGCCGTCAGCGCAACGGCGAGCGCGGCGCTCGTGATGATACGAGCCGGCTTCGACGCAATGAGCGCTGCGGTGCGATGATTCGAATGCTGCATCCAGTCCCTCTGCAATCAATCGTAGGTTATGGTTCGAACGGTATTCTACTACTGCTTTCGACCTCAACTTGAACCTTAAAGGTTCCAAAGGGTCAAGTTGAACTTGAGGCTTTGGCTTTGACCTGCAGTTATGATGAATTGTTGAGAAACCATAGAGTTCAACTTTAACGTTACGGGGGCCTGTTTAAGAGGGGTTTGGGGCTGTAAAAGCTATCTCAACGTGGGGTTTTACAACTACAGCGTGCCCTCCTGGCGAGCCTGCTCAATCTCTTCGAGCGCCTCGGCGGGGGTGAACGAACAGGTGCCGTCGCCGAGTTTGACTACCTGGATATCGTCGCCGATATGGACCTCTCCGCCCTTTAGTACCACGCCGAAAACGCCCTCGTGGGGAAAGATGCAGTCGCCGGCTAGATAGTAGATGGCACAGCGTGTGTGGCAGACCTTGCCGATCTGACTGATTTCGACAAGCACCTCGCTGCCAAGCTTGAGCTGCGTGCCCAAGGGGAGCGAGAGCAGGTTGATGCCCCGGGTTGTGAAGTTCTCTCCAAAGTCACCCTCGTGTACGTCGAGCCCGCGTGCCTGCGCCGTCTGGATGGACTCCGCGGCTAAAAAAGAGACCTGGCGGTGCCAATGTCCGGCGTGCGCATCGGTAGCGAGGCCAAATTGCTCGATGACGGTGTCGCGTCCATCGGCGACGGGCGACTTGCGAGTGCCTTTGTGCTCCGACGTGTTGATTGAGACGATACGAGCAGGCCCGTTGTAAGCATCGTTTGCGGTGCGTAGGGGAGCTGCCGTCCGGGCACGATCCGCAAGTTCGCGCTTGGTGGCGTCAATGATGGGGTTGTTGATCGGATGAGCCTGGGGCACGGTGCACCTTTCGACGGGGCGGGCAACATGTTGAATCCTACAACAATGGTAGGTTCATTGCCCATTGTCATACAACGGTGAGCGCCGCCTTCGTGCTGGACGATTGCGTCGATTGCCATAGATACGGTGGAGCTTTGGGCGCCGGCGGCTTGGCACGCTAGAATAAATCAGTTGCGCAAAGACCGCCCGTTGTGTGGGCAGTTCATGATAGGAAGTTTCCATGGCATTGCAATTTACAGAGCGCGAGTTCATTCCCGTGCTGCTCGGTGGCGACATCAACGCCTATTCGGTGGCGCGCGCCTTCTACGAGGAGTACCAGGTCAAGAGTCTGGTCTTTGGCAAGTACCAGACGGGTCCCGCGTACCGCAGCCAGATTATCGACTACACGCCCAACGTGGATATCGACACCATGCCCGTGATGCTCAAAACCGTCAACGGCATTGCCCAAGCGCATGCCGACAAGACGATTGTCCTTGTGGGCTGTGGCGACAACTATGTTGCCCTCGTGGCTCAGGCCAAGGATGCCCATGAGTTGGCGGATAACATCGTCGCGCCTTACGCTCCCTATAGCATGCTTGAGCAGTGCCAGAAGAAGGAGATCTTCTACGAGCTGTGCGAGAAGCATGGCGTGCCCTATCCGCATACCTTTACCTTCACCATGGCGATGCTGAACGCCCAAGGCGAGGCACCTGCCGAGGTGCTCGACCAGATCGATTTTCCTTACCCGATGATTCTGAAGCCTTCTGACGGCATCATGTGGTGGCAGCATGAGTTCGAGGGCCAGAAGAAGGCCTATGAGATTGCCGACCGCGCCGAGCTGGAACAGGTCATTCGCGATTCGTATGCCAGCGGCTACACCGACGACCTGATCTTGCAGGATCGCGTGCCCGGCAACGACGAGTACATGCGCGTGCTCACCAGCTATTCCGACCGCAACGGCAAGGTCCGCATGATGTGCCTGGGTCACGTGCTGCTCGAGGAGCATCAGCCCCATGGCGTCGGTAATCACGCCTGCATCATCACCGAGCCCAATGACGAGCTCATGGGCGGCGTGTGCAAGTTGCTCGAGGACCTTCACTTTGTGGGCTATTCCAATTTTGACGTTAAGTATGACGAGCGCGACGGCTCGTTTAAGTTCTTCGATTTCAACACGCGTCAGGGCCGCAGCAACTACTACGTCACCAACAGCGGCTTTAACGTTGCCAAGTATGTGGTGGACGAGTATGTGTTCAACCGCCCGTTTGAGCCGGAGTTTGTGACGGCGCAGGACGAGGCCCTGTGGATGGTCGTTCCCATGGGTGTCGTCGACAAGTACGTCAAGGATCCCGAGCTGCGCGCTAAGGTGCATCGCCTGGACAAGGAAGGCAAGGGCGCCGACCCTTCGTTTATGAAGGGCGACTTTGTCTTTAACCGCTGGCTGCGCATGTGGCACACCAAGCTGCGCCACTTTAAGCTGTTCAAGACGTATTACAAGTAGATGAGCGCGGCGCCCGTCCGGTTTGCATCGGGCGGGCGCGGGTATGATACGCGCAATTGCGCAAGCGTCACCAAGGAGGCGGCGATGGAAAAGCTGGGAGTTATCGGTGGCATGGGCGCCGAGGCCACGTCGTATTACTACGACCAGGTGGTGCGTCATACGGCTGCTGCCTGCGATCAGGAACATATCGACATGGTGGTGCTCTCCAAGTCGACCATGCCCGACCGCACGTTGGCCATTAAGACCGGCGAGCATGCCAAGCTGCTGGCGACCATGAAAGAGTGTGCCCAGGCACTCGAGTCGCTGGGCTGTGCGCACATTGCCATTCCCTGCAACACGTCGCACTACTTCTACGACCAGATCCAGTCGTTTACGAAGGTGCCGATTATCCACATGCCGCGTGAGTCGGTGCGCTATGCTCTGGCCGGTGCGGTGATGGGGGAGTGCGAGTTCGATCCCAACCTGAGTATGCCGGCCGAGCCGGTGCACAAGATTGGCATTATGGGAACCGATGGCACCGTGGGCGCGGGCGTCTACGGTCGCGAATGTAAGGCTGCGGGTGTTGAGGTTGTCTATCCCAGCGAGAAACGTCAGAACGATGTGATGTCGCTTATCTACGATGATGTGAAGGCCGGACGTGAGCCCGATATGGATAAGTTCGACCGCGTGATGTGGGAGTTCGCCCGTAGCGGCTGCGACCGCGTCATTCTGGCCTGCACCGAGCTCTCGGTGCTACAGAAGTACCGAGAGATGCCCGAGATCACCCTCGACGCCATGGATGTCCTGGTGCGCGAATCCATCATCCGCAGCGGCGCCCCCTACCGCCTCTAGCTTTCGACCTGTCAAAAAGGGACAGGTTAATTTTGGCAGGTTTTATCTGGTGAAACAGTAAAGGCCTCGGCTCGTTTGGTGCGAGCTGAGGCCTTTTGCGTTGGGCGGTTGCTGTCGGTGGTGAACTAGAACAGGAAGCCGATGGCGATGAGGGCGATGCTGACGATGAGCACGGCGATGTCCAGACCCTTGATGGGATAGCGCTTGTACGAGCTGGCGCGCGTACGCAGATAGAAGCCGCGCTGTTCTGCCGCCAAGGCTGTGGCATCGGTCTTGCCCACGCTCGAGATGAGCAGTGGCACGCACAGTGGCAGCATGAGCTTAAGCTTCTTGATGGGGTTCTTGGTGTCGTACTCGACGCCGCGTGCGGTCTGCGCCTCCATGATGGCGTTCATCTCCTGACCAAACACCGGCACAAAGCGCAGCGCCGTGGTAAAGGTGAAGGCATAGCGATACGGTACGTGCAGCACCTCGACGCAGGCGTTGGCAAGGTCGTTGAGCTTGGTCACCATGAGCATGAGGATGAGTGGTAACGCCACACCCAGTAGGCGCAGACAGGCCTTCGATCCTGTGATGAGGCCCGTGTCGGTGATAAAGCCCCACACCACGTTGCCATCGCGCATAAAGGCCAGCTGGAGCACCAGCATGATAAGCGCGAGCGGGATCAGCAACTTGAGCAGCGAGAACAGACGGTCGACGACGCCGGCATAGGCACCCAGCGCAAGGGTGAGTGCCAAAAAGCCCAGCAGCGCCACGTAGGTGTCGGACAAGAAGATGCCGACGATGATGGCGGCGGCGAGGCCCAGTTTGACGACGGGGTTCAGGCGATGCAGTAGCGTATCGCCCGGCATGTAGTCGATGACGTTAACCACGGTGGACCATCTCCTTGGTAATTCGAACGACATCGGTGACCTCGCTCACCTGCGCAAAAGCGGGCGAGACGGAAGATGCCAGACGGCGCGAGAGTTCAATAACCTGGGGAGGCTCCACGTAGGCATGCTGCATGAGTTCGATGTTCGAGAATAGCTCGTGCGTGCGGCCGCGGTCGAGGATGCGACCGTCGGCCATCACCACAATGCGCTCGGCAAAATCCGAGACGACTTCCATATCGTGGCAGACCATGATAACGGCGCAACCGCGCTCGGCCATGGTGCGCACCGTTTCCATGACGGTCATGCACTCGCGGTAATCAAGGCCGCTCGTGGGCTCATCGAGTACGACGATCTTGGGCTCAACCACTACGACGGAGGCAAGCGCCACCATTTGTCGCTGGCCACGCGAAAGCGAGAACGGCGCCTCATCGGCAGGCAGGTCAAAGCGGTCGATGACGAGTTGGGCACGACGCAGAGCCTCGGCACGGTCCATGCCGCCAAGCTCCAGGCCAAAGGCGACCTCGTCGAGCACGGTGTCCTTGCAGATCTGGCGGTCGGGGTTTTGGAAGAGGGTCGCGACCTCGCGAGCGATGCGGCTCGTGGGAACGGCTGCGGTATCCAGTCCCGTGACGCGCACGCTGCCCGAGGCGGGCTTAAGCAGGCCTGTGAGCAGTTTGGTGAGCGTGGTCTTGCCGGCGCCGTTTTGGCCGACGATGCCCACGAGCTCGCCAGGATAGAGCGTCAGGCTAAGGTCGTGTACGGCGGCTCCGCCATTGGGATAGGCAAACTCAACATGGTCGAAGGTGAGTACGGGTTCGGCGTCCTTGGCATGAGGACGCAACGACGGTGCATGCGGGGAACCGGCGGGCACCTGGGCTTCGATAGCCGCGTGTGCGGGGTCGACGATGCCCGAAATCAGGCGCTCGGCCTCATCGACATCCAAGCAGGGGGTGCCGCTTACCAGGCCATCGGCCTCGAGGCTATTGAAGATACGCGTGACGCGAGGGCAGTCGACGCCGATGGCACGGAGCTCGTCGGTATGCGCGAAGACCTCGTGTGGCTCGCCCTGCAGCGCGATTTCGCCATGGTTGAGCACGAGCACGCGGTTGCAGTACTCCGAGAGCAGGGCGACCTTTTGCTCAACGACGACGATGGTGATTCCAAGTGCGCGGTTTGCCTCACGCAGCGTCTCGAAGACCAACGTGGAGCTAGCGGGGTCGAGTGCCGCGGTGGGCTCGTCGAGAACCAAGACGCGCGGACGCATGGCGAGGATGGCGGCGATGGCTACCTTTTGCTTCTGTCCGCCCGAGAGGGTGGCGATCTCGCGGTCGCGCAGGTCGCTGATGCCGACGGTCTCGAGCGTTTCGCTCACGCGCCGCTCGATCTGGTCGTGGGGAACGCCAAAGTTCTCGAGGCCAAAGAGCATCTCGTCCTCGACGACCGAGGCGACCATCTGTGTGTCGATGTCCTGCAACACGCTGCCGACGATCTGCGACACATCGGTGAGCGAGACTTCGCAGGTGTCGTGGTCGTCAACCATGACGGACCCAAAGAACGTGCCGGTGTAGTGGTGGGGCACGGCACCCGACAGACAGGCGGCAAGCGTGGACTTGCCGGCGCCCGAGGGCCCGATGATGCCGATGAAATCTCCCTTGTTCACGCTGAGCGAGATGTGGCTGAGCGCCTGCTCGGTCTGCGTGCCATAGGAGAACGAGACATCGTCGACGTTGATGATCGTTTCCATGGATACCTTTCATAGTCATTAGGGACGTTCTTAAATGACCAGTCGTTTAAGAACGTCCCCAAGAGCTCGTTGTTTGGGACAGTCTTTACCGATGGGGCACTGTGGGTTAGTTGAGCCTAAGGGCCTTCTGGATGGGCAAGTAGAGGGCGCCGACCAGAATGGCGTTAAAGACGGCGGTCATGGCGACGACGGGCAGCATGGCGGCGGCGAGCTCGCCTACCACGCCGAGCATGGCCATCTTGATGACCATGAAGATGGCGCCGGAGACAAAGGTGGTCAGGAAGGTTGCGACAATGGCGATGGCGGGCTTGACCTGACCGTTCTTGCCGGCGGCGTTGACGATGCCGGCCATGAGCATGGCGGCGATGCCCTCGGCGGCAAAATCAACGAACGGCGAAGTAGTGGTGATCTGGATCACGGCAGCCGAGATAAGGCCAATGACGAGCGCCTGGCCGATGTTGGGGCGAACGACCAGGATGGTGAGGCAGAAGGCCGAGATGATGAACTCGGGGCTGATCATGCCACCCGAGATGCCCGAGATGGCCTTGCCGACGGTGAAGTTGAGGATGAAGCCGGCAGCGAGCAGGATGGCGAGCAGGACGAGGGCACGGACGTCGAGTTTGCCGCGGTCGGCGGTCTGGACGGTGCGGGGCTGGGCGGCGGGGGTGTTCTGAGACATGGTGAAAATCCTTTCGGAAGGGGAGTGCAAGAGAAAAGCGGAGGCGCGTGATGCGAATGCGATCGGGCTCGAGATAGAAAAAGGCCCCCGGTCGAAACCGGAGGCCTTTCAATCACCTAGAGCGCAAAAACAGGCGTGAGGGACTCACTGTCGACCGATCGTATTCGCATCACGCCACCACCAGTTGTTGAGAGACTTCATCGTGTTCTTCATGTTGGTGGCTCCTTTCGTGATGCCGTGGCGCGGTCGCACCAAGTTGCTGTTGCGCTGCACTATAGCACAGCGAAGTGTGTGCGGGGAAATCTTTTTTGAAAAGATTTCAAGCGGGTTTCCCGCCGGTCAAAAGGCGGGTTAAGCGGGCGAGGTGACTCATGTGCCCCGCCCGCTCAGCTAGGACATGAGGGTCTTAGGCCTTCTTGCGACGATAGATCACGTAGACGCAGACACCGATGATGACGACGGCGCCAACGGCCATGGCGGCCATGTTGTTGCCCTCGGACTTCTCCTCGGTGACCTCTTCCTCTTCGGCCTCTGGCTCGGTCACGTCCTCATCGGAAAGGGCCTCGTCGGCGTAGGTGATGGATTCGACCAGGCAGTCGTTGTCGGCATCGTAGTCGCTCGGGACGAACTCCTCGGAGAAATCGCCCTCCTTGAGGTAGTCGCGCATCTCCTCGAGCATGGCCTTGCACTTAACATAGGTGTTCTTGGTTGCAGCCTTGCCGGCCTTGTTGGCCAGGGCGGTACGGGCCTCGGTGCCTTCTTCGGCCTGCATGGCCTCGTCGACGGTCAGGTTCTGCTCGATGAGTTCCTTCTGCAGGGCGTCGAGATAGGCACGGACGCCGGTGGCGCAGTGGTCGCGGTTCTCATAGGCGAGCGTGTTGATGTCCATGAGGACGTAGTTGATGGAGTTCTTGGGCTCCTCGTTGTTCACGACGTCTTCCTCTTCGCAGTGATCGAAGGAGACATCCTGATCGCTGAAGTAGGGGCTGACCTCGGTGAGCAGTGCGGAGTAGAAGGGGATGGCGACGGAGAATTCGGCGTTGGAGAGCATCTCCCACTGAATGGTCGCGATCTCGGGGTCCATGCCCTGACGGATCTGGAAGGTGTGGATCTCGGTGTTGCGGTTGGAGCCGATGGCATAGGCGCCGTCGGTGTTGGCGTTGAGGCCGGCGACATTCTCGCCGCGAGCGGCGAAGGAACGAATCATCTCAAAGGTGTTCCAGTCGGACTTGCCGGGCTGGAAGAACAGCGGCTGCATCTCGTGGACCAGGGCGCCGGTCGTGGCGCGAGCCTCTTCGCGCTCGTCCTTGACAATCTCGTAGTCGGTGCCCTCGGCAAGCGGAGCCATGAAGTAATCACGACCCTGGATATAGCGCGACCACTGGTGCATACCGGCCTCGCTAATCTCCTCGCCGTAGGTCTTGGCGACGTCGAACTTGCCGTCGGTGTACTCGGCAAAGCCCTTCTCCTTAGGCATGGACTCGATGCCTTCGGAATGGAGACAGTTCTCGGTGTCATCGAGGTCGACGTTATAGGTGAGGTTGCCGATGTTGGGGTTGAGCGAGGCGATGTCATCGGCGAGCTTCATAGCAATCCACTGATGGCCGGAAAGCGCGGCGAACAACCAGGTCTCGGTGCTGTCGGCGATGATGATCTGGTCGTTGGAGCAGACGCCCTGCTCGTCGATCAGGCTGCCGATGAGTTCGACGCCCTCGCGGGCCGTGGCGCTCTCGCCCAGGATGACGCTGGCATAGCTGTATTCGCCAATGCCAGTCTCCTCGGTGATGGGGTCGGCCTCTTCGGCCTTCTCGTTATAGGAGGTGCTCAGCGTGGCAGAGCAGGAGACGCCCTTCTCGTTGATGCCTGCCTCGGAATATGCGTCGTAGCGATCTTCCCACTGCGAGGGGTTGTCGCGAACGAAGGTGTAGCGGTAGGTTGCGCCCTTGGACTTGTACTCAAAACCGGACTCGACCGAGGTGTACTCGTTGCCGTCCTTGTGTGCGGGCTCAATGCCAAAGTGCTTGACATAGCGCGGACCGAAGTCCTCGGAACGGCCGTAGTACGTGTTGCCGTCTGCCGTGAGCTTGCTGCCCATGTAGATCTGGGTGCAGGCGAGTGCCGAAGTCGGCATGGCCATGATGGCCGCTGCTCCAAACGCAAGGCCGCAGCCGAGCTTCTTGAGCGTGTTGACAGGATGAGTAAACCTCATAATCCCTCCCAACTGTTGAAACCCCGCGAAACCGTACGGAGTTTCAGCTAATAAATACATCTACTAGCCTAAAGGAAGTGTAAAGAGTATTCACTCGACAACAGCTTTTACTCGATGAGCGTGTGGAAATATACGATGAACGGATAATAATACTCATTTTATGGCTTTAGTTAAATAAAGGCACCCTGCATTTACTGTAGCTGAATAAAGCATTAGACGGCGCTCAAAAAGAAAACTCTCCCGCTGTTTAGGATTTGCATAAACAGCGGGAGAGTCGATAACTGGATGAATATCATACCAATGTGGAATTACTTCTTCCGGCGGTGGATCACGTTGATCGCATAGCCGACGAGCATGGCCAAAACGATGATGATAAAGCCGAGCAGGGGATTGTCGTTCATAGGGTCCTCCTATTTTCCGAGCGGGGAGAATTCGTCGACGATGAGGTCGAGGCATTGCGGAAGCGCGCGGGCTCCAAAGACGCCCGAATTGCTGGAGATAATCTCGCCATCGAACTGCATGCCCAGTGACGGGGTGCAGGTGATCTTGGCTTCCTTGGTCTGGATGATCTTGAACTGCGGGCGCCCGAGTACCTTGCCAGCGGGGTCAAGCGCAGCGGTGATCACGGTAGGCAGCAGCTGCACGGTGCGCACGGGTTCGATGACCGCAATGTCGACCATGCCATCGTTCATGCGGCAGTCGGGGAACAGGTTGATGTCGTTTTGGATGACCGAGGTGTTGCCGGCCATGCAGCAGATGCCGTCGAGCTCCTCGACAATGCCGTCATGCTCAATGGTAAAGTGCGCCACCGTGGGGTTGGGCGTGGCGAGCGCAGAGAGGAAGTAGGCGATCTCGCCGATGTCGTTTTTGGTGGGGGCGGCTTTCATCATGATCTCGGCGTCGAAGCCCGAGCCGGCGATGATGATAAAGCCGTGGCGCTTCTCGTTGCCGTTCTCGTCGAGCCAAAAGAGCTCGCCCATGTCGACTTTGACCGTGCGCCCGGCACGGCAGGCCTTGGCGAGCGCCGCCGCCTCGGGGGCATTACCGATGTTGTTGAAGAACAGGCAGGCCGTACCGGAGGGGAAGACGAGCGTGGGGACACCGCACCCGCGCATCTGGTCGAGCACGTTGGAGACGGTGCCGTCGCCGCCCGAAACGACCACGCGATCAAACTCGCGCACGTCTGCCACGGCGTCCTCGGGCTCCATGCCATCGCCGATAAAACGCATCACGACCTCGTCGCCGCCCTGCGCGAGGGCGTGCGTGAATGCGTAGATTTCATCTGAGCTGGGGCCCGATGCCGGGTTGTGGATGATAAGGCAGCGCATACTTACGTTCCCGTTCTGTGACTAACCGAGTATAGTTGTAAGGCAATGCCGATATCCTACCCGTGTTTTTCGGGCCTAACCTTATTCGATGGGTTGATATGTACATTTCCACACATCAGGCTCTACTCGACTTTTGCCAGCGCGCCCGTGAGTTCGACGCGATTGCCGTCGATACCGAGTTTTTGCGCGAGCGCACGTTCCATCCGCGTCTGTGCTTGGTTCAGATTGCCACCCCTGCCGAGAGCGTCGCGGTCGATCCCCTGGTAATCGACGACCTATCGCCGCTGGCCGAGCTTATGGCAGACGAGAGCGTGACCAAGGTCTTCCACGCGTGCTCGCAGGATATGGAGGTTATGCTCCATACCGTGGGCGTGCTGCCACGACCGATTTTCGATACGCAGGTCGCCGCCGCCTTTTTGGGCGAGCGCCAGCAGATTTCGTATGGCGCGCTTGTTCAGACGTTTTGCGGCGTCTCGCTGCCCAAGACCGAGTCGCTGACCGACTGGTCGCGTCGCCCGCTGACCGATAAGCAGATTGAGTACGCGATTGATGACGTCAAGTACTTGATCGTCGCCTATACCGAGATGATGAGTCGCCTGCGCGAGCTGGGCCGTGTGGACTGGGTGCTCGACGAGCTACGCCCGCTGGCTGACGAGTCGCACTATCGCGCCGACCGTCACGAGGCATTCCGCAAGGTCAAGCGCATCAACTCGTGCAGCCGCCACCAGCTGGGCATCGCGCGCGAGCTCGCCGCCTGGCGCGAGGACCGCGCCGAGCGCCGTAACATCCCGCGCAAGTGGGTCATGTCCGACGACACGCTGCTTGCGCTCGTCAAGCGCAATCCCGTGCGCGTTGAGGAGTTCCGTAGCATTCGCGGTACCGATCAGTTGGGGGAGCGCGACGTGGACGGTGCGCTCATGGCCATCAAGCGCGGTGCGAGCTGTCCGCACGATCGCCTGCCGCTCTTGGTGCGCGGACATCGTCAGATTTCGCCGGAGCTGGAGAGCGTGACGGACCTGATGTACGCGCTCATCCGCCTGGTTGCCGAGCGCTCGGGCGTGGCGACTTCGGTCATTGCCTCGCGCGATGACCTGGCCGACTATATTGAGCATCCCGAGCAGAGCCCCTTGCGCGAAGGCTGGCGCTTTGAGCTTGTGGGCTCGCGCCTGGACGATTTGCTCTCGGGTAATATGGGGTTGACGGTGAAGGACGGCAAAATTGAATTGCTGTAAGGAAGCCTAGCCGCTTGAGTGGGTAAAATGCCTCCGATGTGTAACTCGATTCGGAGGAATTCGCATGCCTTATTACTATGGATACGGCTTTGGCATCGACCCGCTGTACCTGCTGGTTGTTCTTGTCTGCACGGTGCTTGGCCTCGCCGCACAGAACTATATCAACTCGACGTACAAAACCTGGTCCAAGGTTCGCTCGGACGGCGATACGGGTGCCACGGTCGCTCGCCGCATGCTCGATGCCAACGGTTGTAACGCCGTGGGTATCAAGGGCGTCGCTGGTGAGCTCACCGATCATTACAACCCGCAGGACAACAACCTGTATCTGTCGGATGCCAACCGTTCAGGCGGGTCGGTCGCAAGCGTTGCCGTCGCCTGCCACGAGGCGGGCCATGCCGCCCAGCGTCAAAGTGGTTATGCCATGATGAAGGTACGCACCGCCCTCGTGCCGGTCGTCAACTTTACCCAGAACACTTGGACCATCGTTTTGCTCTTGGGCCTGTTTATGAACATTGCCGGGCTCACGACCCTCGCGCTGATCTTCTTCTCGTTTAGTGTGTTGTTCCAGTTGGTTACGCTGCCGGTCGAGATTGATGCCAGCCGCCGCGCCGTGGCGTATATCGAGCAGTCGGGTATGAGCTCCAAGCAGGTCAACGGTGCCAAGAAGGTCCTGACGGCAGCCGCGCTTACCTATGTTGCCGCAGCGCTCACTTCGATCATTCAGCTGCTCTATCTTATGGCTCGCTACAACAGAAACTCCAACCGATAACAAATGGGACAGGCAGGCGCCGCGGGGATTCGTGTCCTCGCGGCGCTGTACTATGTGTTGGACTTAATTTCGCACGGGGCCGGAGCCTCTGTGCTCGATAACGAAAGGAGGCTGCGTGGCAGGCTGGAACCTAACCGGTAATGCCGTTTCCGCCGAGTTCGACGGTTCGGACGAGCAGGAGCGCAAGGAGCTCAGCGTGAGCCAGGCGGTGGAGATCGCCGCCGGTGCGCTCGATGCCATTCCGCAGCTGAGCGTTTTGGGTGAGGTCACGGGTTTCCGCGGTCCCAATGCCCGAAGCGGCCACTGCTACTTCCAAATCAAGGACGACTCGGCGGCCGTCGACTGCATCATCTGGAAGGGCGCCTACCTTAAGCGTACCTTCGATCTGCGTGATGGCATGCAGGTGAGCTTTAAGGGCAGCTTCAATCTCTACAAGCCTACGGGTCGCATGAGCTTCGTTGCCCGCTCGTTCTCGCTGGCGGGGGAGGGCTTGCTGCGTCAGCAGGTGGCTCAGTTGGCCGAAAAGCTACGCCGCGAGGGCCTGATGGGCGAAGCGCGCAAGCGCCGCATCCCGGTGTTCTGCTCGCGCGTGGCGGTCGTCACCTCGCTTTCGGGCGCCGTGATCGACGACGTCAAGCGTACGCTGCGCCGTCGCAACCCGCTCGTCGAGCTTGTCTGCGTGGGCGCAAAGGTTCAGGGCGAGGGTGCGCCGGCAGAGCTTATTGAAGGCTTGCACCGCGCCGCTGCCATTACGCCGGCGCCCGATTGCATTTTGCTCGTGCGTGGCGGCGGTTCCTTCGAGGACCTCATGACCTTTAACGACGAGGAGCTTGCCCGTGCGGTGGCAGCCTGTTCCGTGCCTGTGGTAACGGGTATTGGGCATGAGCCCGATACCTCGATTTGCGACATGGTGAGCGACCGTCGCGCCTCTACGCCCACGGCGGCGGCAGAATCGGTGGCACCGGCTATGACGGAGTTGGCCGACGTGCTCGAGGCGCGCCATCAGCGTCTGGGCGCCGCGATGGCTTCGATGATCGGGTCGGATCAGGTTGATTTGGAGATGCTCGATCAGCGCGGTCGCCGCGCCTGGGATACCTATACGGCTCGTCTGGGTGACGCGCTCGATGCGGCCGCGTGCCGCCCGTGCCTCAACGATCCAACGTTTATGGTCGAGCGTCGCGAGTCTGAGCTTGCCTTGACGGCCGATCGTCTGTCCGGCGCCATAACGCGTTCGGTTGGGGCCTTCCGCTCCAACTTCGAGCGTCTGCCCGAGCGCTTGATCGCAAGCACCTCGGGGCTCGATGGCAAGCGCCATGCGCTCACGCTTGCGAGCTCCCGTCTGGAGCATCAGGGGCGCACGATGCTCAGCAAACCCGCGTCCGACCTTGGCCGAGCCGCCGCGTCGCTCGATGCCTTGTCGCCTCTCAAGGTGCTTGCCCGCGGTTACTCCATCGCGTACAGCGATGATGGTGTGGCTACGAGCGCCAAGACCTTTAAGCCCGGCGATGCCATTCGTGTGCGCATGGCAGACGGCAACGTGGCAGCAACGGTTGATGCGGTTGAGTAGGCCGCGTTTCATAGCGATAAACCTTTAGGAAAGGAAACAGATATGGCAGAGAAAACCCCGGTCGAGCAGCTTACGTACAAGCAGGCTTCGCAGGAGTTGGAGCTCATCATCCGCAGCTTGGAGTCGGGCGATATGGAGCTCGAGGAGTCGCTCGAGAGCTATACCCGCGGCGTAGAGCTCCTCAAGAGCCTGCGCACCCGCCTGTCCGATGCCGAGCAGAAGGTCTCGGTGCTTCTTAAGGACGTCGACGGCAACGACGTGCTCGCCGACGGCGAAGCCGCCAACACCGACGACAACCTCTCGTTCTAACCATCTCGACCAAATATAATTACCTTGGTCTGTGAGAAAGGAATCAACCATGTGTGATTGCATCTTCTGCAAAATTGCCAACCACGAGATCCCCTCGACCGTTGTCTATGAGGACGACCAGGTCATCGCATTCGACGACCTCAACCCCCAGGCGCCGGTCCATACCCTCGTGATCCCCAAGAAGCACTACAGCGACATCGCCGACAACGTGCCTGCCGAGACCATGGGCGCCATGGCTCACGCCATCCAGGAGGTCGCCAAGGTCAAGGGCTTGGAGGACGGTTTCCGCGTCATCTCCAACAAGGGCGTCAACGCCGGCCAGACCGTCATGCACTTCCACATGCACGTTCTCGGCGGCAAGAGCCTGGGCGAGAACCTCATCTGAGGACGCACGGCCCGTCGCCTTGGCTGCCTTTGGAGTAACCTATGCAGTTTTCTCAACTCGAATACCTTCAAGCGGTAGCGAACTACGGCGGCGTGCGCAAAGCGGCCCGCGCCGTTCACGTGAGCCCACAGGCTGTTTCGTCGGCAATTAAGAAACTGGAGTCTGAGTATCAGATCGTTTTGCTCGACCGATCGGCGGGGGAGGCTGTTTTGTCTCCGGCAGGCAGAGAATTTGCGCGTCGTGCACGCGTGATCCTGGCACAAGTCGACGATCTCAAAAAGTACACCCAATCGGGGAACGGCGGCGTTTCGCCCGACGGCCACTTTCGTCTTTACGCCCCCTGCCTTCACGGGCGGGGGCGTCTTTTTTCCGAAAACTGGTACGACTCGTTTGAAAGCTCGCATCCTCAGATTCACCTTGATGTTTGGCATCAGCCAACGGCTACATGCTTTGAATCACTTGTGCTTGGCATTTCGGATGCGGCCATCTCATTTGAGGAACCAAGGGACAGCGTCCTTTCTTCGAAATACTTGGGTGAAAAGGAGCTCAAGGTTCTTTCGTGCCCAGCAGGTCATCAATCTGTGGATGCTATGACCGTTCGTGAGTTACTAGGCGGCAGGCTCGCTGTTCCCATTAATTTGTCGCCCTGTCTCAATGCAATCAATCAATGTCCCGAAGCTCAGCTGGTTAATTTCCGTTTCCGCGACGTCGAATACGGAAACAGGGCGCAGACTGAGTTTCTTCAAGACGGGGGATTGATATTGAGTTTTTCTGGCTCTTCTCTCGCAACAGATGGACTGGAAGTGAGCGAGTGCTCCATTGAAGGCTCGCATGACGTAGCCTTGCCCATCTATTTTTGCTATCGACAAAATGCCTGGACCGATCGACACCAGACGGTATTTCTTCACCTATTGCGTCATCTCGCTTCGTGAGGCCATTTGGCCTCGTGGCGTCAAGTGAATGTTGACGCCTTGTAACACATGACTGACGGCTTTGCCCTCATGCTTTTCCAAGATTCCGATTTAGATTGCTGGCTCTTGGAGGGCGGAGCATGAAAAACCGTACGGTTTTGCTTTATATGACGTTCGTTTTTCTGTCGAACTTCAGCACCATTTTGTATTTTCTGGCGGTTTACCTTGAATTCGTCGGATTCTCGATGGTAGCGATTTCTAGCATGATGATTGCATATCAAGTGAGCAAGTTCATCCTTGAAGTTCCCACTGGCTATATTGCCGATAGGTTTGGACGAAAGACAAGTGGTCTCGTTGGCGTCGTGGGGATGCTTGGATACTATGTCGCCCTGCTTCCCGTCCGTTCTCCTCTGCTTTTAATCGGTGCGTTCGCTATCAAAGGTTTTGCCGTTGCATGTCTGAGCGGATCCATAGAAGCGATTTACATTGACAGCGTCTCTCAGGACCAGCTCGTAAGACTTAATGTCTTTGAGCGATTTGTTTTCTATGCCTCTTATGCCATCTCCGCTTGCGTGGGCGGTTTCATTTCGTCAGTCGGTGCATATCTCATTGGTCTTTCGGCAGATATCATCGCAATGGTGTTGACGTTGGTTGTCGTTGTCTGCATTCCTGAGATGCGAAGAGGGGGCACTGCGGGGACACCTGAGCGTGGAATTAGCCCGAAGATGATCGGTGCCGCTATTGCGTGTAATGGCATTCTTCGTTCAGCGTTCATCATGGACTGTTCTCAGGCATTTGCTTTTGTCGCCCTGGAAGACTTTTTCTCACTGCTGCTTGCGGGCCGCGGAATGAATGCCGTCGCTTCGGGTGTGACCATTGCGGTCCAGCTCCTTGCCTCGGCCTCCATGGGGCTTATTGTGCCCAGTGTGATTGCTCATGTCGACAAGGGCCGTTTTGCGCGTATTTGCGGCATCATTCGCTTAGTATTGACAGCTTTGTTTTTGATCCCCCTTACTCCGGCTAATTTGCTGCCCGTGTTCTATGTGCTGCAGACGGTTGCGTACTCGTTGTTTGCCCCAATCAAATACTCAGTTTTCCAAAATGCTGCCGATTCTTCGATGCGTTGTTCACTGATTTCGGTTCAAAGCCAGATGGTGGCGGTGGGTGCCGTTCTTTTCTATCTGCTCAACGCTGTGTTGAGTAGCGTTGCAGGCATTCGAGTCGTATTGCTTGTTGCACTTGGGATTTCTTCCTTGGCGTATATTCCCGCGCTCTTTCGTCTTACAAGCCAAAGGACATGAGCATTTAGGCTCCGATAACTTATATATCAACGCAATAAACCCGAGCGCGAGGGCGTTTGGGTTTATTATTGAAGCGTATGTAACCTGGCGGCGCCACACCGCCTGTTAGTAGGGAGACACATGAACGTTCTGGTCGTCAACGCGGGATCTTCGACCCTTAAGTATCAGGTCATCGACACCAAGTCCCATAAGGTGTCCGCAAAGGGCTCCTGCGAGCGCGTCTGCTTTACCGGTGGTACCTTCACCCATGCCGCCAATGGCTCCAAGAAGGTGACCGAGAACATCGAGTTCCCCGACCACAAGGTCGCCATCGAGGTCGTCCTGAAGGACCTTGAGGCCAACGGCGTCAAGATCGAGGGCATCGGCCACCGTATCGTTCAGGGCGGTTGGTACTTTGGTGATTCCTCCCTCGTTGACGAGGACGTCCTCGCCAAGATCCGCGAGGTCGCCCCGCTGGCGCCGCTGCACAACAACCCCGAGGCCAACGTTATCGAGTACTGCCTCGAGCAGTATCCCGACCTGCCCAACGTCACGGTCTACGACACCGCTTTCCACTTCAACATGCCCGAGGTCGCCAAGACTTACGCCCTGCCCAAGGACGTTTGCGACAAGCTGCACATCCGTAAGTACGGCGCCCACGGCACCAGCTACCGTTACATCTCCAAGAAGGTCGACGAGATGACCAACGGCGAGGCCCGCAAGGTCGTCGTGTGCCACATCGGTTCCGGTGCTTCCCTGTGCGCCATCGAGGACGGCAAGTGCATGGACACCACCATGGGCCTCACGCCGCTCGACGGCGTCATGATGGGCACCCGCTGCGGCTCCATCGACCCGGCTACCGTGTGCTACCTGCAGCGCGAGGGCGGCTACACCTTCGACGAGGTCGACGAGATGATGAACAAGAAGTCCGGCCTTTTGGCTGTGACCGGCGGCAAGACCAACGACTGCCGCAACGTCGAGGAGCTCGCCGCTGCTGGTGACCCCGAGGCTCAGCTTGCCTTCGACATGTTCGTCTACAAGATTGCCGCCAAGGCTGCCGAGATGGCCACTTCCATGTGCGGCATGGACACGCTGGTCTTCACCGCTGGCATCGGTGAGCACGCTCCGGCCGTTCGCGCCGGCGTTGCCGACCGTCTGGCCTTTATGGGCGTCAAGATGGACCATGCCCGTAACGCCCTGCGTGGCGACGGCGCTTGGTGCCTGTCTGCCAAGGATTCCAAGGTCAAGATCTTCGTCATTCCCACGGACGAGGAGTTCATGATCGCTTCTGACGTCGAGCGCATCGTCAACGGCAAGTAATTGCAAGAGGGGAGGGGCTGGACGACCGAGCGCCGTTCGGCCCCTCTTTTGTGCTCGTTGGGCGATATGCTTGATAGCTATTTATCAAGTTGTGATAACTTCTTATTAAAATGCGGCCGCCTTAAGGGGTCTGCGTCGACCGTATTGCACTGCAAAGGAGTCTCATGAACGTACTTGTTGTCAACGCCGGTAGCTCAAGCCTTAAATATCAGCTTTTGGATACCGATACCCGCGAGGTTTTCGCCAAGGGCAACTGCGAACGTATCGGTTCGGGCATGGGCATCTTTGGCCACTCCGAGAACGGTGGCGCCAAGCAGACCGAGGAGGTCCCTTTCCCCGATCATCGCTCTGCTATCGCTCGCGTGCTCGAGGAGCTTGAGAAGACCGACTTTACGATTGACGGCATTGGCCATCGTATCGTTCAGGGCGGCTGGCACTTTGATGATTCCGCGGTCGTCGACGATGAGGTCATGGCTAAGATCCTTGAGGTTGCCCCGCTCGCTCCGCTGCACAATTACGGCGAGGCCGCGGCGATTGAGTATTGCCGTGAGAAGTATCCGGAGCTGCCCAACGTGGCGGTCTTCGACACCTCGTTCCACATGACCATGCCCGAGGTTGCCTACACTTACGCCCTGCCCAAGGACGTGTGCGACAAGTATCATGTGCGCAAATATGGCGCCCACGGAACGAGTCATCGTTACGAGTGGATGATGGCCAAGGAGATCCTGGGCTCGCGCTGCCACCGTCTGCTTTCGTGCCATCTGGGCAACGGCGCTTCGCTCGCCGCCATCGAGGACGGCGTGTGCCGCGACACCACGATGGGCCTCACGCCGCTCGATGGCCTGATGATGGGCACTCGCTGTGGTTCCATTGACCCGGCCACCGTGTGCTACCTCCAGCGCGAGGGCGGCTACAGCTACCAGGAAGTCGACGACATGATGAACAAGCAGTCTGGTCTGCTTGCCATCTCGGGCATCTCCAACGACGCCCGCGACATCCGCACGCGCGCCTCCGAGGGCGACGAGCGCTGCCTGCTCGCCTTCGATATGTTCGCATACAAGGCCATGCAGCAGGCCGGTTCCATGATCGCTTCCATGGCGGGCGTGGACACCATTACCTTTACCGCCGGCATCGGCGAGAACGACTGGTCGATCCGCAAGGCCTTCTGCGACTGCTTTGAGTGGCTGGGCGTGCGCATCGACAACAACAAGAACCGCGAGGCCGTGGGCAACGGCCCACAGGTCATCAGCGCCGCCGGCTCTTCCGTCACGGTTATGGTCATCCCCACCGACGAGGAATACATGATCGCCCACGACGTCGAGCGTCTGACCAAGAACAACTAACGCACGCATTTGCAAGTAAACGAAAGGCCTCCAGAGCAACAGCTCCGGAGGCCTTTTTGCTAGCAGGTGAAAATTCCAGTCCCAAAGAGATCATCATCAGCAACGCCTGCGCTCCCAGCAACGGCACCCAACCATTCAGATCTTCAGCCTCAGCTCGTAGCCAAGCCGCCGTCCACTCCAGATGCCCTAATTGCTACGTAGCGGTAGAAGGCCGTACGGGCTAACCCCTGAAAACATTCCGCAGACCAGAAACGCCCCCGTTCGTAGCTCCGAAGGAGCAGAACGGGGGCGTTTCATTGGTCGAGGACGTTTTCAGGGGTTAGCCCGTACGGCCTTCGGGCGAGTGCGTGCGCTACTCAGCCATCTGAGCCTGGACGGCGGTGATGGCTACGACACCC
>UQJA01000003.1 GCA_900541285.1 uncultured Collinsella sp. | reverse complement strand
GTTTTCCAGGAATGGGTCCGGCTGGTAGGTCCCCCCCCCCCGCCGTTGGCAAAAATCTCGACCATCGTAGTGTCCGAAAGCACGCGCAGGTCGCGAAGCTCGCCGAGCTCAATCGACCTCTGGTCGCGCCCATAGCCTTCGTCACCCATGTCGAGGGTAAGCATCCCGTCCGCATAGCGCACAAAGACACCCTTGCGAATCTCGAGCTCAACCATCTTGGCGCCCTCACAGGAAACCACGAGATCAAACAGGCGGCCCGGCTCCTCAACGGTTTCACCGCCTGTCGTGCGAACGCAGTCGCCGCGCATCCTCTCAATCTCGTGCGCCGGCTGCTGGCAGAGCTTACCATCGCGCATGCTCAGCTCTCGCGGCACCGTCAACGCGCACTGCCACCCGCGCGCCACCGTCGGGTTTTCCGCCGTCGCATCGGGGCAACCCGACCATCCGATCATCAATCGCCGGCCTGCAGCATCCTCAAAGGACTGCGGAGCATAGAAATCAAAACCGGCATCGACCATCGGGGGCATGCCCTTCCCGACGATTTTAAAGCTCGGCGCCTCCCAATCGGCCTCGATGGGGAACCACACGCACTGATGCGGATTGCGGTAACGCCAACCATCGGCAGGCACACCCTGCGGACAGCAAACGAGAATAAGCTCGCCATCGAGCTCAAACAGATCGGGGCACTCCCACATAAAGCCAAACTTCTCGCCCAACTCAATGCGCGTCGCATAGCTCCAGTCCTCAAGATTGCGCGAGGTATAGACAAGCACGCAGCCACGGTCGTCTTTCGTACGAGCGCCCAGAACCATGTAGTAGATACCGTCGTGTTCAAGGATCTTGGGGTCGCGCACGTGCGTACCGATATCGTCGGGGTAATCGACCGGCCCAACAGCTATGCGCTTCTCGCCCAATTCGTCGGGATTCTCGGCAACCATATGAATCTGGTTTTGCTCACGGCCCGTCAACACGTAGTCGTAATCATCACGGTCAAAATGCTTAACGTTGCCGGTATAGAAGTAGTGAATCTTGCCATCACGTACAAAGGCAGAACCAGAATACGCTCCACTCGAATCCAAATCGGAATCGGGGAACAGCATGGGACCGTGATTCTCGTACGTCACAAAATCCTTTGTCGTCAGATGGTTCCAAAGTACCGGACCGCCATGCGCAGCATCGAACGGATCGTATTGATGATAGATGTGATACGTATCACCAATCTGAACCAAACCATTGGGGTCGTTGAGCCAGCCAAGCTCAGGCTCCACATGGAACAAAAGCCTATCGGGGTCGGACGCGATGCGAGCCGCCGTCTCATCCTGTCCGGCACGCCACTGCTCATAGTCCGCACGCATCACCTTGTTTTTTTGATTAAACATCGCCATTGACCTTCTCGTCTATAGGAAAGGACGCTCGACTCACACGAGCCGAACGCCCTTCCCCAAATGGACTTATCCGCACATTACGCTGAACGGCTCAACTAGAAGCTAACGTCGAAGCCAGCGCCAGCGCCCTCTTCATCGGTGGTCGGCACGCCCTTTGCCTTGTTGTAGGCAAAGATCAAGACGATCGGCACGATGAAGGCGATGAGATTACCAGCCACATACCACACGAGCGTCTCGGGCGTAACGATGAGCAGGCCAAGCACGCCGGTCAGACCCTGACCGATGGCGCGCACCTCAAAGAGCTTCACGAAGGCACCGCCGCAGCCTGCACCGATGCAAGCGCAGATGAACGGGATGATCGAGTAGCGCATGTTTGCAGCAAAGATTGCGGGCTCGGAGATACCGACCAGCGTCGGGATAAAGGACGACATGCAGATGTTGCGCTCTTTGGAATGCTTCTTGTGAATGAGGTACATGCCGATGGCGCCGCCGCCCTGGGCGATGATGGAAACCGACCAGATTGACTGGATGTAGTTGAAGCCAGTCGTGGCAACGAGGTTTGCCTCGATACCCTGGATGAACTGATGCGTACCGGTAACGACGAGCGGCTGCAGGAATGCGGCAAAGACAAAGGCACCGAAGACGCCCATCCTGTTGTACAGGATATCGATTACGCCGGCGAGGACGTCGCCGATCAGGTTGCCGAGCGGGCCGAACACGGTGAACAGGGCGACGTTAGCAAGAATCAGGGTAACGGTCGGGACAAAGACGAACGAAACGACCTCGGGGATGTACTTCTGGGCAATCTTCTCGACCTTGGCCATAAACCAGGCAGTCAGGATTGCAGGGAACACGCCGCCCTGGAAAGCAACCATGGGAATGGAGAGCGGACCGAAGTTCCAGTACTCAGCACCCGTCGGGTCCATAACGAACGTGTTACGGTTCATAAGGCTCGGGTGAACCATGACGATACCGACGAGGATGCCCAGGATCGGGTTACCGCCAAAACGCTTGACCGCGCTGTACATAACCAGGACAGGTAGGTAGTCGAAGGTGGTGGCGATAATGGCAAAGAAGCTTGCGAGGTTCTTGAGGAACTCGCTGTGATCGGCGAGGCTGCCCTCCATGCCAAAGAGGCCGTTGGCAACGATCAGCGACTTAAGGCCGATGATGATAGCAGCGCCGACGAAAGCGGGAATGATGGGGATAAAGATGTCCGAGAATACCTTGAGGACCGAGAAGAACTTGCCCTTCTTGTCCGCCTCGGCGCCCTTGACCTCGGAAGCGCTGATCTCCTTAACGCCCGTCAAAGCCATAAACTCATCGTAGACCTTGTTGACGGTACCGGTACCGAAGATGATCATGAGCTGGCCGCTGTTGTACAGCACGCCCTTGACGCCATCGATGTTCTCGAGCTCGGCCTTGTTGTATTTGCTCGTATCCTTGAGCACCAGACGCAGACGGGTCACGCAATGCGTGGCGCCCTCGATGTTCTCCAGTCCGCCGACGTTGTCGACGACTTGCTGGGACACTGCCTTGTAGTCCATGTTCCTCTCCATTCCTTTACGAAATCATAAGACGTTTTGATGCCATTACAGAGACGCGATCGTTGCATTTGCGCACTTGAGCGTACCGTCGGTGACCGTCAGCGCCACACCCTGGCCCTGCTTATTGCAGAAGCGCGCGTTAAGCGCAACATCATCGACAAAGATGGTCGCGATATCGTCGTCAACGACCAGGCGCACATGATGAGTGCCCTCGCCCTTAAAGAACAACGGACGCTCGAGGCCCATGTTGTTGACCTGGAACCACGGATACTGGGGGGCCGCCGTAAACTCGAGCTTGCCCTCACGCAGGTTGGCGCGGAACTCATAGGCAAGACCGGACTCGGCGTCCTCGGCAAGTTTCACCGAGAAGCCGGCAGCGTCACCGGCGAGCTCGATGTCGGCATCGAGCATATAGGTGGAACCGGCATCCGCGGCGAGCACCTGCTCGACCTTGCCCGACTCGCAGGAAAGCTCAAAGGCCTCGACTGCCTTAGCCTCGCCAAAGGCGCCAAGCATGCTGTCGGGGAGCTTGGTGCCGAGCGTTCCGTCAGCACGCTGAACGATCTCGAGAGGCATAAAGGTGCCACCCCACAGGTAAGAGCTGGGGTCACCGCCCTCGTCACGCGTAGGAACCCAACCAAAGAGAACGCGGCGCTCGCCGTCAAATGCGGTACGCGCGGCATAGTACGCGCGGCCATCGAAGGAATCGTCCGCAGGAGTGATCCAAGGACCGTTGATAGAGCGAGACATGCGGTAACGGGTCTTGTTGCCATCACTGTACTCGGAGAACACCAGATACCACCAGTCGCCCATCTTAAAGAGATCAGGCATCTCGAACATGGTGTACAGGCCCGGATTCCACCAGTCGCCCTGGAACTCCCAGGTATCCAGGTCCTTGGAGGTGAACTTGACCAGACGACCGGTCATCAGACGCTTGTCCTCGCCCACACGCGTGCCGAGGATGAGCATGTACTCTTCGTTCTCCTCATCCCAAAGCACAAAGGGATCGCGCCAGTTGCGGTCATCGTAACCCTCCTGGGGCGGAAGCAGCGTCTCGGCGATGTTCTTCTCCCACTTGACGGCGTCGTCACTCGTTGCGTGAAGAAGAACCTGCTTCATCAAGCGTGCCTTGACCTTATCGCGATTGCAACCAGTGTAGAGCGCATGGTACTTGTCGCCCACCTTAAACACCGTGCCGGCATAAACATACTGGTCGACTTCCTCGTCGCCGCCACGCTCAAGGCTCTCGCCAAAGTCTTTGTAATTGACGAAGTCCTTGGTTGTCGCGAGTGCCCAGCCAAACGGCTCTCCGAAAGGTCCGGGGTTTCGCGTGTCACGCTGATGATAGAGATAGAACGTGCCGTCCTCGCCGTACGGCATGATGTCGCCTACCCAAATTCCCTCAGGCTGGTAATACACCTTGTGCATCCGAGACTTCCTTTCTCACGAGATACTAACTCGGTACAACTGCAAGATATGTCAATCGTTTTCATATGTCAAACGTTTTCACACCAATACGTCTTTTCGCAGTTCCAGTCGTCGGCAAACGGTTGACATATGCCGGCGAACGGTCATCAGAGGTGTTTGAGGAATTCTTTTGGCACGGGATGAACTACGCGGTTTTACCCTCAATGAGTTCAACGGGGAGCTTGATATTCGATTCGGGCTTTTCGCCGTTAATAAGAGCAATGATGGATTGCGCCGCGAGCTCTCCGATGCGATCGATATCTTGGCGAACGGTTGTTAAGTCAGGCATAAACGTCATAGTGCGGCGGGCACCATCCGCGCCCACGACCTTAATATCGCCCGGAGCGCTCAAGCCGCGCTGCTTCATCACGTTAAGACAGATAGCCGCCATCGTGTCGTCTCCCGCAAAGATGCCGTCAATATCGGGGTTCTCATCGAGGATCTTCGCAACGACCGCACTCTTTTCGTCGTCGGGCTTAACGAACTCGACCTCACGGACAAGCGCGGGCAAACCGGCCTGCTCAACAACATCGAGGTAGGCATCGGTACGCTTATTGGCAGGCATGCGCATGCGGCTATTGCTGCGCAGGCACAGGATGCGTGAACATCCGTCATCGATCAGGCGACGCGTGGCAAGTTCGCCGATGCTATAGCTGTCGCTCGCAATCTGAACAGAGGCTTCGCCAAGGTCGCAGTCGATACCAACCAGACTCAAGCCCATCTCGGCATACGCCTCGGCACCGATATTAAGCGAGTTGACGATGACGCCATCAACCATATTGCGTCGAAGCATGTCGATATAAGAGCGCTCAAGCTCGGGTCGATTGGCGCTATTGCACAGCAGCATCTTAAAACCGTTTTCGGCCAGGGTATGCTCAATGACTTGAACCACTTGGGCATGAAACGGACTGCTGACATAGGGGACGATCATACCGATAAGATTCAGGCGACCGTTGAGCATGGCACGGGCGATATCGTTGGGCGTATAGTTGATGCGCTTCATCGCGGCATGGACCTTATCGCGGGTCTCTTGGCTAATATAGCCGCGATTATTAAGCACGCGAGATACCGTAGTAGGCGAAACCCCCGCCACCGCCGCAACTTCCTTGATGCCAGGCTTAGCCGTATCCTTAGAACGAGCACTCTCGCGAGCCATAGCACCCTCCCCCATCAACATGTCATACGTTTACATACGAACAAAGCATACCCCAACAACAGCGGAAAGACGGTAACAGCACAAGTAAGTAGACGACTCATCCAAATAATTTGGAGAGTTCCGCCTAAAGGATGACTACACAGGACCCCCGCCGGGGCTGTTTGGGCTACCTCCCAAAACATTCCGCACTGATATTTTCTGTATTGAAGACGTCGATGATGCACCCGTATACCATTGACGTCGACACCATCAGATGCGGACCGCGCGGTGACCCCACATTCCGCTGGCGCCCACAGGGCTGCCCTCGTTTCCTGACATGTCCCGCGCGGGCCGCGGCGAGCCGAGACCGCCGCATGACCTAATAGGAGCATGGAGCGATACCGCGGACCCGAACAACCGCATTCTATCGCGCCCCGTCAGTGTGCCGTCTGCCCGGTCCAGGCGAGCACGGAAAGAACGGAGCGAGACATGCAAAACGAATCGACACCCGGCGCCCGCGGGCCGGTCTTCTGCGGGGTCGACACCCACGCCGACTCGCACTGGCTGTGCGTCCTGGACTGGAGGGGCCGCAGGGTCCTGTCCCGCCGGTTCCCCGCCGACGCGGGGGGCTACGAGGCGCTCGCCGGGGCGATCGCGGCGGCCGGGGAGCCGGCCTGCGTCGCGATGGAGGGGACGTCGTCCTACGGGGCGGGCCTCACCAGGCACCTCGCGTCGCTTGGGATGCCCGTGCGCGAGGCGCTCTCCCCGGCGAGGACGCAGAGGAGGCGCCCGGGGCAGGGGAAGTGCGACGAGTCGGACGCGGAGAGGGCCGCCCGCGCGGCGATGTCCGGCTCGAAGCTCGGGACCCCCAAGAGCCAGGACGGGTGGGTCGACGGGGTGCGCTGCATGCTCGCGGCGCGCTCCGGGGCGGTGAAGGCGCGGACCTCGGCGATCAACACCGCGAGGTCGCTGCTCACCACCGCGCCGGAGGGGCTCAGGTCGAGGTTCCGCGGCATGGGAGGGCCGAGGCTGATGGAGGAGCTCCCCTCCGTGCGCGCCGAGGGCGCGCTGGGCGCCGCGCTCGGCGCGCTGGCGGACCTGTGGGCGGCGGCGCGCGACGCGGCGCTCGACATGGAGCTCGCGATCGAGGCGTCCCTGGAGGAGAACTGCCCCGCGCTGCTGGCGATGTACGGGTGCGGGCCCGTGAGCGCGGCCAAGCTCGCGGTCGCGGCCGGGGACAACCCGGGCAGGCTGCGCTCCGAGGCGTCGTTCGCGGCGATATGCGGCGCCTGCCCCATCCCCGCCTCGAGCGGCAAGACCGTGAGGCACAGGCTCAACAGGGGCGGCGACCGGCAGGCGAACAGCGCGCTGCACGAGATCGCGAGGCAGAGGGTCATGCGCGACCCCGAGACCGCCGAGTACGCCGAGAGGGCCAGGGGGCGGGGAAAGAGCGACAGGGAGGTCATGAGGTGCCTCAAGCGCTACGTGGCCAGGGAGGCGTACCGGGCGCTGATGCGCCCGCACGAGATCAGGAGGCCCGAGGACGCCTCGGAGCTCGTGGCGGCCAGGCGCGCGGCGAAGGTCAGCCAGGTGAGGGCGGCGTCCATACTGGGCACCAGCGAGAAGTACATCTCGATGCTGGAGAGGGGCCAAAGGGAGCTCAAGCCCATAAGGAGGGCCTACGAGGCATGGGTCGAGGCCGGACTTCCGCTCGATTGGGACAGGCAGGCCTTCGAGGCCGAGCGCAAAATGGATTCTAAAAAACACCTTGCCAAATAGGAGCGTCAGACCAGGAAACCCCCTTATCCGCGGCTCCGAAGGAGCAGGATAAGGGGGTTTCCATGGTCGAGGACGTTCTGAAAACTAAGTCCAGCGCGGGCCCGGACGAGAACAACCGACTACAGGTCGATGTGCGATTCCTTGATCGGGAACGGCTCCGCGAAGTGGCACGCGCAGCAGTGACCAGGTGCAACTTCCTTAAACTCGGGAAGCTTCTCAGAGCAGATACCCTGAGCGATCGGGCAGCGAGTGTGGAAACGGCAACCGGTCGGCGGATCCAGCGGCGACGGCGGATCGCCAGCGAGGATGATGCGCTTGCGGGTCTTCTGGATATCAGGATCGGGAACCGGCACGGCAGACAGCAGCGACTGCGTGTACGGATGGTGAGGCTCGCTGTAGAGCGTCTTCCAGTCCGAAACCTCAACCATCTTACCCAGATACATAACGGCAACGCGATCGGAAATGTGCTGCACGACGGACAGGTCGTGAGCGATAAACAGATACGCGGTACCGAACTTGTCCTGGAGCTCCTTAAGAAGGTTCAGAACCTGGGCCTGAATGGATACGTCAAGTGCAGAGACAGGCTCGTCGCAGATAATCAGCTTGGGCTTCAGAGCGAACGCGCGGGCGATGCCGACACGCTGGCGCTGGCCGCCCGAGAACTCGTGCGGATAACGGTTGATGTGCTCGGGATTCAGACCGACGACGTCCAGCAGCTCGCGGACGCGCTCGATGCGCTCCTCCTTGGTACCCACGCCATGAATGGTCATGGGCTCGGAGACGATCTCGCCGATGGTCATACGGGGATTGAGCGAAGCATAGGGATCCTGGAAGATGAACTGCATCTCGCGACGCATGTCCTTGATCTCATGCTTGCTCATCTCGGCAACATCTTTACCCTGGAAGAACACCTTACCGGCGGTCGGCTTGGTCAGGCGCATGATGGTGCGACCCGTCGTGGACTTACCGCAACCAGACTCACCAACCAGACCAAAGGTCTCGCCCGGATAAATCTCGAACGAAATGTCATTTACTGCAGAGACAACACGCTTGGAGAAGCGCTTGGCGAACATGCCGGACTCAGCGGGGAACTCCTTAGAGAGGTGCTCGACCTTCAGCAGCGGAGTACGCTCGTTGGTATCTGCCATTACGCCTCGCCTCCCTTCTTGGAATCCTTGCGCGTACGGGACGTCTCAGGAGCGTTCTTGAGGAACTCGGGGTCACCGGAGTAGTGGCACGCAGAGTAATGACCAGACTCGGTGACAACGCGCTCGGGGCGCTGCTTGCGGCACTTGTCCGTCGCATAGGGACAACGAGGCGAGAACACGCAGCCCTCAGGCAGGTTCATGAGCGAAGGCGGGTTGCCGTGAATCGGCGTAAGCGGCTTCTTCTCTTCGATGGCCTGCTCCGGGATGGAGCGGATAAGGCCCCAGGTGTAGGGGTGGCGACTCTCGTAGAAGATTTCCTCAGCAGTACCGAACTCGACGGGACGGCCGGCGTACATAACCATGATCTTATCGGCCATATCGGCAACGACGCCCAGGTCATGGGTAATCATGATGATGGCGTTGCCGTTCTTCTCCTGCATTTCCTGCATGAGCTCGATAATCTGAGCCTGAATGGTAACGTCCAGAGCCGTCGTGGGCTCGTCGGCAATCAGGATATCGGGATCGCAGGCAAGAGCCATAGCGATCATGACACGCTGACGCATACCGCCGGAGAACTGGTGCGGATACTCATTGACGCGCTTCTCGGGCTCGGGGATACCCACGAGGTCCAAAAGCTCGGTAGCGCGCTTGAGCGCCTCCTGCTTGGAATAGCCACGGTGCAGACGAAGGCCCTCGCCCACCTGCTTGCCGATCTTATAGACCGGGTTCAAGGAGGTCATAGGATCCTGGAAGATCATCGCGATGTCGTTTCCGCGAATGTGCTGCATCTCTTCCTCGGTCATCTCGAGGATAGAACGACCGCGATAGCGAACGTCGCCGCCCTCGATCTTTCCCGGAGGCATCGAGATGAGGCCCATGATGGTCATGGCGGTCACGGACTTACCGGAGCCGGACTCACCGACGACACCCAGGGTCTCGCCGCGATCGAGCGTGTAGGACACACCGTCGACAGCGCGAACGACACCATCCTCGGTATGGAAATACATCTTAAGGTCATCGACCTCGAGCAGATGCTGGCCCTCGGGAACCGGCTGGTCCTTCAGGTCCACATAGTTCTTGTTCTTCTTCATCCTTATGCGTCCTTCATCTTGACGTCGAGGGCGTCGCGCAGACCGTCACCCAGCAGGGTGAAGGCGAGCACCGTCGAGAGAATTGCCAGACCGGGCATGATCATCATCCAGGGAGCAGTCAGAAGATACTGCTGACCGTCCTGAATCATGGAGCCCCACGAAGGCGTAGGCGGAATAACGCCCATGCCGAGGAAGGACAGAGCGGACTCGGTCAGAATGGCGCCGCCAATGTTCATGGTCGCGTAGACCACGATGGAGGCGACGGAGTTCGGGAAGATGTGACGCACTACGATACGAGCATCAGATGCACCCATCGCGCGCGCAGCGTCAACATAGTCGTTTTCTTTGACCGTCAAGATTGCAGAGCGGAAGACGCGCGCAATCGAAGGCCAGCCGAGAATACCGATGGCGATAAAGACGTTCTGAAGACCACGGCCGATAACGGCGATCATGGCGACAACGAACAGCACGTACGGGAACGCCAGGAAGATGTCCGCACAGCGCATGATGATCGTATCCCAGATCCCGCCGTAGAAACCGGCCAGAGCACCCATGACCAGACCGATCACCGTGGAGATCGCGGTGGCCATAATGCCGACGGACAGCGAAACGCGTGCACCGTAGATAACGCGGACGAGAATGTCGCGACCAAGGGCGTCGGTGCCAAACGGGTGCTCTGCACACGGAGCCAACAGCGACGTCTCGGCCATGGTGGTCGAGTCGGAAGCCGTCGGCGAACCGAGCCAGGGCTTAGCCCACAGATCTGCGGTCAGGGCAACCAAAACGACGATGATGATCCAGCAGACACCGATAACGGCGAGCTTGTTCTTGCGAAGACGCTTAAAAGCGTCACCCCACAGCGTGCGGGACTTGGCGGGAGCAGATGCGGCCTTGGTGGCGGTAGCCTGCTCCTGAGACTGAGAATCAGTTTCCTGCATGAGACGTACCTCCCTTAGGCCTTATCCGACGGACCGCCAAGGCGGATGCGCGGGTCGAGGAATGCATAGCTAATGTCGACGAGCAGGTTAATCACCATGACGACGACGACGATGAGCGTAACGCCGCCCATAACGATGGGCCAGTCACGCATGCTAATGGCGCGATAGACCTCATAGCCGATACCGGGCCAGTTAAAAACCGTCTCGGTCAGGATGGCGCCCGAAAGCATGCCGCCAAAGTCGACACCAATATAGGTAACGACGGGGATGAGTGCATTCTTAAGCGCATGCTTGACGATGATCGCGCGATTGGAGAGACCCTTGGCCTTTGCCGTACGGATGTAATCCTGGTTCATGACGTCAAGCAGCTGCGAGCGCATAATGCGGGCGGCATAAGCGGTCGAAACCGAAGCCAGCGTAATGGTCGGAAGCACATAGTGCATCCAATCCTGATACTGAGAGCTGGAACCGCCGGCACCCGAGATCGGCATGGAGATTGCACCGCCCGTAGCGTCCTTGAGGATGACGCCAAAGAACAGCTGCAGCAACATACCGAGCCAGAAGGCCGGGACCGCAACGAGGATCGACGTGGTGAGCGTTACCAAAATATCCCAGAAGGAATAACGCTTTACCGCCGAAATGATACCCGCACCGATACCCATGATTGCCTCGAGCACGATGGCGCACGCGGCAAGTTTGACCGTATACGGATACTTCTGGGCAAAAATTTCCGTAACCGGCAGCTTGCGCTGATACGAATTGCCCAGATCGCCATGAAGCAGGCCGTTCATGTAATACAAGTAACGGTCCACGAGCGACGTTTGAACGGGGTCGCCGTTCTCGTCAAGGATCGCGTTGCCGTCCTCGTCCGACTGGACCAGGTGATAGCGGACGCGAAGCTGAAGCTCCACCTCGGGGGACAGAGCCTTGTCTCCACCGATCAGCTTGATCGGATCTCCCGGCACGATATTCTGAAGGGCGAACAGAATCAGCGTAACGCCCAAAAATACCGGGATGAACTGAAGCACACGTTTAACGATGTACTTACCCATACCACTCCCCTATCTAGGGATTAACCTAAATGGGATGCCGATCGCCAGACCGGCATCCCAAAATTACCATCAGCCAGTTTACCCCAGGTTAGGGAGAACTGTATGTTTCCCATGAGGTCTACGTAAATACTTGACCCTCACGGAAGCTGCAAACTCTTAGGCGAGCTCAGCGGTACCCAGCTCAGCGTGCTTCTGCGGATCGACATAGAGGTGCTTGATGCGATCGGAGCCGACGATGGTGTGCGTGTAGAACATCACCGGGATGACCGGGCAGTCGGCAGCGACCATAGCGTCGGCCTCCTGCATCTTAGCAACGCGCTCTTCGTCGTCAACCGTGGTGCGAGCCTCGTTGACCTTGGCGTCGAACTCGGGGTTGTTGTAACCGGAGCGGTTGTCGCCACCGAGGGAGTCGGAGTGGAACAGCGGATACAGGAAGTTGTCCATAATCGGGTAGTCGGCAATCCAACCCAGACGACCGAACTGATAGTTAAAGTTCTGGTACTGCTCGAGCAAGGCAGACCACTCAGGGGTATCGGAGACAGCGGTAACGCCAACCTTGGCGAGGTCACCGATGATGGACTCCATGATCTCCTTGTGGCCACCATCCTGGTTGTAGGAAAGGGTCACGTTAATGCCACGATCGCCGTTAGCGCCAGCGGGAGCAACCTTGTCCAGGTACTCGTTAGCCTTGTCGACGTCGTAGGCGCAGAACTCCCATGCGCCCTCCTTGTAGCCATCGATGCCCGGAGGAACAATGCCGTCGGCGGGGGTACGGGTACCCTTGAAGATAGTCTTGCAGATGGCCTCACGGTTGATGGCCAGGGAGATACCCCTGCGCAGGTCGGCGTTGTTGAACGGCTCGGCCGTGTTGTTGCAGGTCAGGTAGTAGGTGGAAGGCTCGGAGCCGAGCAGCATGCGCTCGCCGTCACCCATGGTGTAGCCGTCCTTGGACACGCCGCGATCCTTCTTGGCGGCGTCGATCTGAGCAACGGGAACGTCGCAGACATCGAGGTTACCGGCCTGGAACTCCTTGTAAGCGGTCTCCATGTCCTTGATGACCTGGAAGTGGATGCCATCGATCTTGGCCTTGTCGCCATAGTAATCGTCGAACTTCTTGAGGTTGATCTCCTGACCATCCTCCCACTTGCCGTCCATCATGAACGGGCCGTTACCGACCGGTGCAAGGTAGAAGCTCTTGGCATCGGACTCGGCGCACTCGGGAACCGGGGCCAGAGCCGGGTGAGAGGCGACGAAGGGGAAGTCGGCGTAAGCGGAAGACAGCTTGACGACGAGGGTCTCATCGTCGGGGCAGGTAACACCGCTGAGTTCAGTAGCGTTACCGGCAAGCAGATCGTCATAGCCCTCGACCATGGAAAGGTGATAGGAGACCTCGGAAGGGCCATACTCGGTAGCGATGGCCGACTTGGTGTTGACCAGACGCTCCCAACCGAGCTTGAAGGACTTGGAGGTAACGTCGTCACCGTTGTGGAACTTGGCCTTCTTGATCTTGAAGGTAAACTCGGTGGCGTCGTCGTTGGCCTCAAAGGACTCGCAAGCCAGCGGAACGATCTCGCCCTTCTCGGCGTCATAAGAGGTCAGAGCGTCAAAGAGCTGGTACTCGACCTGAGTGCCCTGATCCTCCTGGACATTGTAGGGGTCGATGCAGACCGGGTTGTTGATGTAGAAGTTCAGCGTCGAACCGGACTCAGAACCGGAAGCGTCGCCGCCCTTCTTGCCGCATGCGGCAAGAAAAGCCATGGAGCTCGCAGCGAGGGTGCCGCCAACAAAGGCGCGACGACCCATAACGGGCTGGTGGAACATAGAATCAGCCATGCCATCCTCCTTATGAGATAGGACAAAGAAATGTTCAGTCGGACATATGTCGAGACAATCCGATCCGAACCATCAAAACGCCGCCCGCTGCTATGGCTGGTTATGCACAACGGACCAACGTTTTGCAATACAGTAGCGCATTTTATGCACGATTTGGGGCTAATTCCGGTTAACGGTCGAGAATTTCTTTAGTTGGGCGAAGTATGTGGGGATATTTTGACTCTGTTACAAATATGTAAACAAAAAGGGTCCCGCACCTGCGAGACCCATTGCAAACGTATATACGCCGATGCTTAGTAGCCGACGATGCCCTGCGGGAAGAAGAACATGCACAGGACGACGCACACGGCAAAAACAACGGCCATAATTACCGTCAGGCGATCGAGGTTCTGCTCCATGACGCCCGTGGCAGAGCTGGAGTTATACAGCGAGCTAGCGATCATATCCGAAACGCCGGTGCCCTTACCGGAATGCATCAGGACGAGAATCGTCAGCGCCACGGCAGAGACAGCCCAAACGACAAACAGAAGAATCTGGAACGGACCCATAGATAAGCTCCTTAATAGAACAGTTCAAACTCCAGTACTGTACCACAATCCCCCGCTCTCCCCTACCTGCCACTCAAGGACGGGGTGGAAATGGCAGAAATACCAAAAAGGGGGTTGTCCGGTTGTGGACAACCCCCTTACTAGAAAACGGTATTTGTTTTCTCTTAGGCCTCGGTGGCGAGCACGCGGCCCGTCATCTCGGCGGAAGGCTCAATACCAGCCATGGTGAGCATGGTCGGAGCGATATCGGAAAGACGGCCGTCCTCGATACCGGTGAGCTGTGCCTTCTCATCAACGATGATGAACGGCACGCGGTTGGTGGTGTGAGCCGTAAACGGATGCTTGGAACCGTCGGAAGCAACGTCAAACATGTGATCGGCGTTGCCGTGGTCGGCGGTAATCAGTGCAAAGCCGCCCTTGGCGAGAATCGCCGGGACAACCTTGGACAGGGCATCGTCAACAGCCTCGACAGCCTTAACGGCAGCGTCGAAGACACCGGTGTGACCAACCATGTCGCAGTTCGCGAAGTTCACGATGTAGAAATCAGCGCGATCCTCGTTGATGGCGGCGACGAGCTTCTCGGTAACCTCGGGAGCGCTCATCTCGGGCTGCAGATCGTAGGTAGCAACCTTGGGGGAAGCGACGAGCACGCGCTCCTCGCCCTCCTTGGGCTCCTCGATGCCACCGTTGAGGAAGAACGTCACGTGGGCGTACTTCTCGGTCTCGGCAGTGTGCAGCTGCTTCAGGCCATTGGCGGCGATAACGTCGGCCAGGACGTTCTCGGGGAACGTCTTGGGGAAGGCGACCTCGACGTCAAACGTCGGATCGTACTCGGTCATCGTCACAAAGTGCGAAAGCTTGATCTGCTCGCGCTCAAAGCCGTCGAACTCCTTGTCCGTGAACACGCGGGTCATCTGACGAGCGCGGTCGGGACGGAAGTTGAAGAAGATGGCCGCGTCGCCCTCGTGAATGCCCTCGTTGTGGGCAGCGAAGGGCTCGACGAACTCGTCGCCGCGCGGGTCCTTCTCGTAGTAGGCCTTGATACCGGCAACGGGGTCGACATCGGCATCGGACGCGTTGACCATGACGTCGTAGGCGCGCTGGATGCGCTCCCAACGGTTGTCGCGGTCCATTGCCCAATAACGACCCGAGACGGTGGCAACGCGAGCGTCGCAACCGGTCTCCTCGGAAATCTTGGCCAGGAAGGCGCAGAACTCGCTCATGTAGCCAGCACCGGACTGCGGGTCGACGTCGCGGCCATCCATGAAGGCGTGGACACGAACGGTCTTGACGCCATGCTCGGCAGCCATCTTGACCAGAGCCTCAACGTGGTTCATATGAGAATGAACACCGCCAGGGCTCATAAGGCCCATGAGGTGGAGAGTCTTGCCGTCAGCCTTGACATCGTCCATAGCCTTGACAAAAACCTCGTTCTTGGCGATGGAGCCGTCCTTGATGGCATTGTTGATGCGCGAAAGCTCCTGGAACACGATGCGGCCGGCACCGATGTTGAGGTGACCCACCTCGGAGTTGCCCATCTGGCCGTCGGGAAGGCCCACGTCCTCGCCCGAAGCGCCGAGCGTGGTGTGGGGGTACTTCTCGTACAGGCTATCAAGGAAGGGCGTCTTGGCAGCGGCGACGGCGTTCTCGCCATCGGCCGGAGCAAGGCCGCAACCATCCATGATGATCAGGAGTGCAGGAAGATGACGTTGTGCCATATGTCCTACTCGCCTGCCTTGACGACCATAGAGGCGAAGTCGGCAGCCTTGAGCGAAGCGCCGCCCACGAGGGCGCCGTCAACGTCGGGCTTGGCGACGAGCTCGGCGATGTTGCCGGGCTTGGCGGACCCGCCATACAGCACGCGGATGCCGTTGGCGAGCTCCTCGCCGAACATCTCCTTGAGGGTCTCACGGATAGCGCCGCAGACCTCCTGAGCGTCCTCGGCGGTAGCGGTCTTGCCGGTGCCGATGGCCCAGATGGGCTCGTAGGCGACGACGACCTGCTTGGGGCAGGTGATCTCAAGGCCAGCAAGGCCAGCCTTGACCTGGTTCACGACGTGCTCGACATAGGTGCCAGCCTCGCGGACCTCGAGGGACTCGCCGCAGCAGAAGACGGGAACAAGACCGGCGGAAACGAGAGCCTTAGCCTTCTTGTTCTGATCCTCGTCGGTCTCGTGGAAGTAGTCGCGACGCTCGGAGTGACCGATGATGCAGTAGGTGCAGCCAGCGGACTTGAGCATGTCGCAAGAAGACTCACCGGTGAAGGCACCCTTGGCCTCCCAGTACACGTTCTGTGCACCGAGGGCGATGGGGGCAGCCTGAATGCGGTCATGAACCGTGGTGATGTCGATGGTCGGAGGGCAGACGAGCACCTCGACGCCAGCCGGAACCTCGGGCAGAGCCTGAGCCAGCTCGTCGGCGAGCTTGGCGGCCTCGGCGACGTCGTTGTTCATCTTCCAGTTACCAGCGATAAGAAGGGTGCGATTAGGCATCGAGAAGCGCCTCCACTCCGGGCAGGGCCTTACCCTCGACGAGCTCCATGGAAGCGCCACCACCGGTGGAGATCCAGCTCATCTTGTCGGCCAGGTTGAACTTGTTGACAGCTGCGACAGAGTCACCACCGCCGATGATCGAGGTGCAGTCAGCCTCGGCGAGAGCCTCGGCGATAGCCTGGGTGCCGTGAGCAAAGTTGTCAAACTCGAAGACGCCCATGGGGCCGTTCCAGAACACGGTCTTGGCGCCCTTGACAGCCTCGGCATAGAGCTCCTCGGTCTTGGGACCGATGTCCATACCCTCACGATCGTCGGGGATAGCGTCGGAAGCAACAACCTCGGGGACAGCGTCCTCGCCAAAGTGATCGGCAACACGGTTGTCGATGGGGAGTAGGATCTTGACACCCTTCTCCTCGGCCTTCTTGAGCATCTCGCCGGCGCGCTCGACCCAGTCCTCTTCCTTGAGGGACTGACCAACGGACAGGCCCTGAGCCAGGAAGAAGGTGTAGGCCATGCCGCCACCGATGATCAGGGTGTCAGCGGAGTCGATGAGGTGATCGAGAACGCCGATCTTGGAGGAAACCTTGGAACCGCCGACGATGGCGACGAAGGGGCGCTCGGGCTCGGCGAAGATGCCGGTCAGCGTGTCGACCTCCTTCTCGAGCAAGAAGCCGGCGACGGCAGGCAGGTAAGCGGCGGGGCCCACGACGGAACCCTGGGCGCGGTGAGCGGTGCCGAAGGCATCGAGAACGAAGACGTCACCATAGGAAGCGAGCTTCTTGGCGATCTCGGGATCGTTCTTCTTCTCACGCTTGTCAAAACGGACGTTCTCGAGAACGAGGACCTTACCCGGCTCGACGGCGGCGACAGCCTCAGCAGCCTTCTCGCCGTAGGTGTCAGCGACAAAGGCAACGTCGAGACCAGAGAGCTCAGCGAGCTTCTTGGCGACGGGCTCGAGGGACAGCTCGGGCTGGAAGCCGGTGCCCTCGGGACGGCCGAGGTGGCTCATGAGGATGACGCGAGCGTTGTGCTCAACGAGGTAGTTGATGGTGGGCAGGGCAGCCTTGATACGGGTGGTGTCGCCAACGACGCCATCCTTGATAGGCACGTTAAAGTCAACGCGGACGAGAACGCGCTTTCCGTCGACATCGATGTCGCGGACGGTCTTCTTGGTAAAGGCCATGTTTGCTTCTACCTTTCGTACGTGTCTGCCTCCCATTACGGCAGACGATTTCTTATAAAAAGGGCGCGACCCTAGGGTGTAAGCCCTATAAGGCCGCGCCCTTCTTTAGACGCTCAACGAGCTATTCGCTAAAAGCTAAATTAAGCAACGAACTTCTCGAAGTACTTGATGGTGCGGACCATCTGAGAGGTGTAGGAGTTCTCGTTGTCGTACCAAGAGGTGACCTGAACGAGGGTCTGGCCGTTGCCGAGGTCAGAGCACATGGTCTGAGTGGCGTCGAAGATGGAGCCGTGGGTCTCGCCGACGATGTCGCGGGAGACGATCTGGTCCTCGTTGTAGGCGAAGGTCTCGGGGATGGTCTCGGCGTAGGCCTT
Organism: uncultured Collinsella sp.; assembly: GCA_900541285.1. Taxonomy (GTDB): domain Bacteria; phylum Actinomycetota; class Coriobacteriia; order Coriobacteriales; family Coriobacteriaceae; genus Collinsella. The sequence continues at coordinate 22,117 of UQJA01000003.1, read as the reverse complement.
CATGGCAGCGTTGACCTCGTCGACGGTGACCTTCTTGTCAACGACGGCGTAGAGGTTGGTCAGCGAGCCGGTCGGCGTCGGGACGCGCTGGGCGGCACCGATGAGCTTGCCGTTGAGCTCGGGGAGAACCAGGCCGATGGCCTTGGCAGCGCCCGTGGTGTTCGGGACGATGTTCTCGGAGCAGGCGCGGGAGCGACGGAAGTTGCCCTTGCGCTGCGGGCCGTCGAGCGGCATCTGGTCGCCGGTGAAGGCGTGGATGGTGGTCATGATGCCGGACACGATGGGAGCGAAGTCGTTCAGACCCTTGGCCATCGGGGCGAGGCAGTTGGTGGTGCAGGAAGCAGCGGAGATGATGTTGTCCTCAGCGGTCAGCGTCTCATGGTTGACGTTGTACACGATGGTGGGCAGATCGCTGCCGGCCGGAGCGGAGATGACGACCTTCTTGGCGCCAGCGTTGATGTGGGCCTGAGCCTTAGCCTTGCTGGTGTAGAAGCCGGTGCACTCGAGAACGACGTCGACGTCAAGGTCGCCCCAAGGCAGGTTGTTGGCGTCGGCCTCCTTGTAGATCTTGATCTCCTTGCCGTCAACGGTGATGGAATCCTCGCCAGCAACGACCTCGTGATCGCGAGCGTAGTTGCCCTGCGTGGAGTCGTACTTCAGCAGGTAAGCGAGCATATCGGGAGAGGTGAGGTCGTTGATAGCGACGATCTCGGAGCCCTCATGACCGAACATCTGACGGAAGGCCAGACGACCGATGCGACCGAAGCCGTTAATAGCAACCTTTACTGCCATTGTGTCTCCTTTCGTAAGGCCCCCGCAAGCTACAGCGCCTGCCGTTGAGGCCCACAAACTAACCACTCGCCTAATATACCTTTTTTTTGACTTGAATTTCACGAGAATGCTCGGAATTGAAAATCAAATTTGTGTTAAAACGCTTTAAAGAATAAAATAGCAGCTAAATCCGTATATAAGTCGATACTTTAACCTACCTGTTTGCTTCAATGAGCTTTTCAAGCCTCAAAACTCGATGGTAGAGGGCAGACTTCGACAAGGGAGGGTCAGCCATCTCCCCTAAATCACGCAGCGAAAGATCGGGATAGCGCTCGCGCAGGTCGCAAAAGACCGCCAAGGCATCCGGAAGCGTGTCGCGCAAACTCCGCTGTTCGAGCTCATCGATAAGCGCAAGCTGATGTTGGGCAGCACCGGCGCTTCTGGTCTGGTTGGCGAGCTCGGCGTTCACGCGACGGTTCACATCGTTCTTAACCAACTTGACCGCGCGCGCCTCCTCAATCTCGGCAACGCTGCGCTTGGCACCAATCAGCTTTAAAAGATGCTCGATTTCCTCGGCGCTCTTAATGTACACGGCATATGACCCCCGCCGTGCATTAACACGAGCATGGACCCCAATCTGCTCCAACAGATCGCAAAGCCCCTTGGCATATTGCTCGCCCTGCACCGCGATCTCCAAATGAAAATCACCGCGTGGATCGGCCACGAAGCCGCCGGCGATGAGCGCGCCGCGGATGTAGGCAAGCCTGCAGCAGGGACGGGCAACGATGTGCCGGGGAACACCAGCGACGAGCCCTCCCCTGCGGTCGAGAATGCCCAGCAGCACCAAAGCCTTGTCCAGGTCGGGTTGATCGGGCAAGGTAATGAGATAGTTACGGACCTTATGCAAGACCGATTTACGAACGGTGAATTCCGTTTTGAGCTTAAGGATGCGATGCGTCAGTGTGATCATCGTGCGCGCGACGGCGCCCGTCTCGGTCGCGACCGTCAAACGATACCGCCCGGAGCCGGCCAGCGAAAGTGTACCGCTCACACGCGTCAGGGCGGCAAGCGTCGACAAATCGCAGTATTCACATTCGGGTTCGCAGCGCGCGAGCTCATCACGCACCTCGGCGGTAAATGACATGCAGGCCTATGCTTTCGTGTTGGCGCGCGACAGGTCGCGATGGGAAATGCTCACGTGATACTGGGCGCCTTCCAAATAACGTGCCGTGGCCTCGGCGATGGCAACACTACGGTGTTGACCGCCCGTGCAACCGATGGCAATAGAAAGCTGCGGCTTGCCCTCCGCGATATAGCCGGGCATCACCGTATCGAGCAGCTGCGTCCAGGCCTTCCAGAACTCCTGGGTCTTGGGATGGTCCAGAACAAAATCGGAGACCTTTTTATCGAGACCGGTCATCGTGCGCATCTCGGGATCGTAGAACGGATTGGGCAGGAAGCGGACGTCGATCATAATGTCCGCCTCGACGGGCATGCCGTGCTTAAAGCCAAACGAGAACACGTGGACGTCCATGAGCTGCTGGTCGGACAGCTCGGAAAATGCCATGCGTAGCTTGTTGCGCAGCGCAGAAGTGCGCAGACGGCTCGTGTCGATAATCATATCGGCTCGGTCGCGCACGCCCTGAAGCTGAAGACGCTCGCGCTGAATGGCATCGGCCGTCGTCTCCCCCGGTTTGGCAATGGGATGGCGGCGGCGGTTTTCGCTATAACGACGGATCAGCACCTCGTCAGAGGCCTCGAGAAACACGATGTCACAGCTCATCTCGCGCTCCTCGAGTGCGGCAACGGCATCGAGCAGCTCATCGAACAAGCCCTGGCTGCGCAGGTCACAGGTGACGGCGAGATGCCTGCCCACGCCCGTATTGATGCCAACGAGCTCGGCAAGCTGGGCGATGAGACGCGGAGGCAGGTTATCGATGCAAAAATAGCCCATGTCCTCGAACACGTGCATGGCCTGTGTGCGGCCCGATCCGGACATTCCGGTGATGATGACGATATCGGGGATGCGCTCCGAGCGCTCCGCCGCATCCATGGCATCTCCCTTTTGCATGTGCTGCCTCCCGAAAACAAGCGCGGGACCCAGCAACCCGGATCCCGCGCGGTCAATTGCCTATATTGAGTATACCGCCCCGAGCGGATACGAGGCCTGTCTTACGCCTCAAGTGCAGCCTTGAACCAACTCGTAATACTCGTGGGGTGCGTGATGGCGGTGCCGACGACAACGGCCCAGGCGCCAGCATCGATCGCGGCGCGAGCCTCCTCGGGCGTATGCACGCGACCCTCGCAAATGATAGGAAGGCCGGGGAATTCCTCAGTCGCCTGACGCAGGAGCGGCAGGTCGGGGCCATCGGCCATGGTGCAGTCGATGGCGGCGACGCCGTGAGAAAGCGTGGTGGATACCAGGTCAAAGCCCATATCGACAGCACGGCGAATGTCCTCGATGGTGGCACAATCCGCCATCAGGAGCACACCCTCCTCGTGCAGCGGGCGGAGGGTATCCTCGACCGTCTTGCCATCGGGGCGCGGACGATCGGTGGCGTCGATCGCCACGATATCGGCACCGGCAGCAACGCAGGCGCGAGCGTGACGCAGCGTCGGCGTGATGTAAACGCCCTCGTGCCCATCCTTCCACAGGCCGATGACGGGAACCTCACAGCGACCCTTAATGGCGGCAATGTCGGCAAGGCCCTGGCAGCGAATGGCGGCGGCGCCGCCGAGCTCGCAAGCGCGAGACATTTGCGCCATGGTCTCGGGCGTACGAAGCGGCTCGCCCATATACGCCTGAACGCTCACGACGAGCTTGCCCTTCAGGGATTGAATCAAAGGATCGACGGTCATAAGGCTGCAACCTTTCTTAGAACAGCCTCCCGAGGCGTGTTGTCTCAGGAGGCTCCTACAGCAGATACTTTTACTTCAACGAGGCAAGAAGATGCTCAGCAGCACCGATGAGCGGAGCATCGCCCTCCAGAGAACCGATGAGGATCGGTGTGTTCTGAAGCGGATCGAGCGCCTGGCTGGCATAGCCCTCGTACACTGAATCCTTCCACGTCTGCGAACGCCAATCGGGACCTTGGTGAATCACGCCGCCCGAAAGCACGATGACCTCAGGGTCCAGGATGTTAGCGAGCGAGCCCAAGCTGGCCCCCAGCGCAAAGCCGGCGTCATGGATAACCTCGGTCGCCTTTGCGTCGCCCGCACGGCACAGGTCGTTCACATCGCGACCGACCGAAGGACGGCTGGGGTCGACGCGACCAAAACGTTCATCGTACATACGACCAATGGAAGTGCCCGAAGCAACCGACTCAAGATGGCCGGAACGCCCGCAGGCGCAGGGAATGCCGGCGGCAGCCGAGCACTCGATGTGGCCCATATGACCGGCAGCACCATGGAAGCCCTGCATCACGCGGCCGTTCTCGACATATGCGCCGCCGATGCCCGTACCGATGCCAAGACACAAGACGGAGAACTTGCCCTTGCCGACGCCCCAGTGGGCCTCGCCCAGGGCATGAGCCTGCACGTCGCCTACGACGGCAACGGGAAGACCGAGGTCCTCGCGCAGACGCGGCCCCAACTGAACGCCGGACCAGCCGGGCATGATCTCATTGGCATACGCGATGGCGCCCGTCTTGGGATCGACGACGCCGGCAGCACCGATACCGACGCCAAGGACCTCGACATCGGGATTCGCCTCGAGAGCAGCCTTGATGGACGCCTCGATACGCTGGAAGACGGCCTCGCCGCCCTCCTGGGCCTCGGTAGGAACCTCGGCCTCAAAAACAGGATGGGGCACGCTGCCGTCAGCCGGGTACTCCATGATGGCAGTCGCGATCTTAGTTCCGCCGATATCGACAGAGCAGACGTACTTGTTCTCCATGTCGCTCTCCTTAGGAGATATAAACAACTACAGGAAATGAAGGCGGTGTTATCGCCGCAACTTTGTAAAGGTTTCCCAGGTGCCCGAGGTTGGGGTGAAAGTGGTCGGGCGTTGACCTAATGGGTCACGCCCGACCACTTGAGCCCCAAGATCGGGTGCCTGGGGAGGCTTTACAGGAGACCGTTGTCCTGGAGGACCTTCTTAATCGCCTCGACGTTCTCGCCGGTCATGGCCTTCACCGGGCGCGGCATGGTCGGGCTGTCGAAGATACCCATGAGGTTCATAGCGGTCTTGAAGGCGCCGACGCCACCGGCATAGCCCTGGACGCCCGAGGTGACATCCCAGATGTGCGAAATCTCATTGAGGCGATCCTGCTCGGCCTTGACGGTAGCCCAGTCACCGGCCTGAGCGGCCTTCCACTGGCGCACGTAGCCCTCGGGCTCAACGTTGGCGAGACCCGGGACGGAACCGTCGGCGCCACCGAGGTAAGCACCGTCGACAACAACCTCGTGACCGGTGAGGATGCTCATCGGATGGCCGTTCTTCTCATTCTCCTGAACGAGGTAGCGGAACGAGATGTCATCGCCCGAGGAATCCTTGACGCCGGCCAGAACGCCCTCGGCGCCGAGCTTGGCAAGGAGCTTCCAGGGGAGCTTGGTGTGGACGCACACGGGGATGTCGTAGGCGAAGATGGGCAGGTCGAGTTCCTCGTGCAGGATGCGGAAGTGCTCCTCGACCTCGGTCATGCCCTGCAGGGCATAGAACGGGCAGGTGGCGACGAGGGCATCGGCGCCCAGCTCCTGGGCGACCTTGCCGTGCTCGATCATGCGCTCGGTCTCGGTGTCGATGATGCCGACCAGAACAGGCACGCGGTGATCGACGATGCGCACGGCCTCGGCGATGATCTGACGACGACGCTCGTCGGTGGAGAAGACGACCTCGCCCGAGGAGCCCAGGAAGAACAGGCCATCGACGCCGGCATCGATCATGCGGTTGATGCTGCGCTCAAAGGAGGCAACGTCGAGCTGGTGGTCTTCGGTATCGGGAACAACGACGGGAGGGATAACGCCGGTGAATTTCTGAGTTGCCACAAGAATCTCCTTAGTTGTCTGGCGAGCGGCCCTATGCCACCCACTCTTGTTGGCAGTGTCCAGGCCGTCTAGGCCAAAGAACACGGGTAGAACGTTTGGTTAAAAAAGTCGACGACTTCATTTTCGAACGCATTGATGCGCTCGTGAGCGTATTTTGCATAGATGATATGTCTCCGGTCACACTCAAGACCGTTGAATACGGCAAACTGGCCCTTGGGATCGCTCACGGTATCCACAAGCGATGTGCCCATAAGCACCGATCCGCGCACCCGAGACGACAGCGCCTCGAGGCCGCCAGGAAGCGGATTGGCAACCGCCGTGCAGGCAAGGCCCCGCTCGTCCAGAGCAGAAACCGCCAGCGCGATTCCACCGCCAAGGCCCTCGCCCCATGCAAAGATGCGGTCGGGGTCCACGCCATCAAGATTGCGCGCGACCTTCGCCAACGCGCAGCCCCAACGGACGCGTTCGACAAACGCAGGCGAGGTAATCCCCTGCTGCAGGTCGTCCGCACCAGCAACATCGTCATCCAGCGCGAGGACGGCATACCCCATGGCGGCAAATCTCGTCATGTGATGCCAGCCGCGCACAGGCCGATCGATGTCGTGGAACATCAGGCACAACGGCACGCGCTCAGATACTCGGGCATGACCGACAGGCTCGATCAAACGAGCGTGAATCGCATCGTCACCGAGCTCAAAGGAGACCTCCGAGTAACGGGCGCAGGGGTTAACAAAGTCAATCGCCGTAATGGCCAGGCCTTGAATCTCAAGATTCGAAGCGCATGTCTCTAAATCAGAAACATCTGCTTGGACATCACCGCGCCAGTCCCGATATTCTGCGAGCCTTGACGAAACCGTTCCAGGAATTCCCACGAGCCCGGGGACAATCAGCTCGTCAACATTGCTCTCGCACTTAGACATGAGCCTCCCCTCCCTTGCAGAAAAACGGAATGATCAAATCGTCAAAATCCTGAATCTCCTCGTGGCCAAAGCCTTCAAAGAACTCATGACGCTTTTCACAGGTCAGGTTGTTATAGACCGCAAACTGCGTCGCTGGCGGACAGACGATATCGGCTGTGCCAGTGCCAAACAGCACGGGGCATTTGACCATAGGGGCAAAGTTCTTGGAATCGAAGTACGCCAGCTTGGCATAGGCTTCGTCAATACGAGTCGAGTCCTCGTCAAACCAGCGAGACCAATAGCGCAGGCCCTCGTAGGCAATGTCGTCGGCATCCAAATCCCAGACCAGGCGGAAATCTGACAGGAAGGGATAGAGGATGGCGGCACGATTGATAAGCTCGCTGTTAAGCGCACAGGTCGCAATGCCCAAACCGCCGCCCTGCGACGCGCCGTTCACAAACACACGCGCAAGATCGATGCCCTCGAGCTCGCGAACGATGCGACACAGGATGCGAATATCTTGGTGCAAGCGGACATAGTAGAGGTTGGCCGGGTCGCCGTCGATACCGGCGACGATATGACCGGCAACCGTTGTGCCCTCAAATCCACCAATGTCCTCGGAGGGACCTCCTTGGCCGGGGCAGTCGAGGGCGATGAGTGCCATGCCCATTCCCGCAAACGACGCCTGCTCAAACCAGCTGCGGCTTGCACCCGGATACCCATGGAACTGAAGTACCAATGGCACGGGCTCGTCCGAGACGGGTTTAAGGTACTTGGCATGCAGGCGCGCGCCACACATGCCGGTATACCAGAGGTCGAAAAGCTGGCAGGTCGCGGCATCGGTGACCGATGCCGTCTCGATCGCATAGTCAAGCCCGACGGCGTCGGCCTCGGCCATGCGATCCTTCCAAAAGAGATCGAAATCTGATGGACGGGGCATGGCGCCTCGATATTCATCAAATTGATGTTGTAGCTCCTGAGCACTTGGCATGGCTCGTGAACCCAACCTTTCGAAATCGCAACGGAGGTGCGCCCGGCAAGGGAACCGGGCGCACGGGAGGGAAAGCGAGGCTACTCGCCGAGCTTGGGATGCAGCAGCGACGGCGCAGCGCCGAGCAGCATCTTGGTGTAGGGGTCCTGGGGGTGCTGGAAGACCTGCTTGGCCTCGCCCTGCTCGACGATCTTGCCACCATTCATAACGATGATGTCGTCAGAGATATAGCGGACCGTCTGGATGTCATGGCTGATGAACACCATGGCCAGGCCGAGCTCCTTCTTAAGGTCGGTCAGCAGGTTCAGAATCTGTGCGCGGACCGAAACGTCCAGAGCCGAGGTGGGCTCGTCGGCGATGATAGCGTCGGGGTTCAGCGACAGGGCACGGGCAATTGCCACGCGCTGGCGCTGGCCGCCCGAAAGCTGACCGGGAAGAACCTCGGCAGCGGAGCTGGGCAGACCGGTGAGCTCCAAGAGTTCCTTGACGCGCTTCTCCTGCTCGGCCTCGGTACCCAGGTTGTGGACGCGCATGGGGTCGAGCAGCTGCTCGCGAACGACCATGCGGGGGTTGAGCGCCGTGGCCGGGTTCTGGAACACGACCGAGATGACGCGACCCATGTGGCGACGGTCCTCGGCGGTACGTTTGGTAACGTCCTTGCCCTTAAAGTAGACCTTGCCGCTCGTGGGGGCCTGCAGGCCGCACATGACGTTAGCGGTGGTGGACTTACCGCAACCGGACTCGCCGACGATGCCGATCGTCTGACCGGGCATGAGCTTAATCGTTACACCCTGGACGGCGTGAACCAGGTTGGGGTGCAGAATCGAGCCGGTACGAGTCCTAAAGGTGACGTGGACATCATCAAGGAAGATGATCGGCTCGACGCCGTTGACTGCGGTCTCGCTCATCTACATCACCTCCGCGTGAGGGGTCAAACCATTTGCCTTGAGCACCTCGTCGGGGAGCTCGGAATAGAAGTGCTCGGTGCCGGGCACGCGCTTGAAGACCGGACGGGTGTCCAGGCCAATACGCGGATGGCTCGAGCGGGGCGCGAAGCGATCGCCCTTGGGGAAATCGCGCGGACTCGGAACGGCGCCGGGCACCTGGTGCAGGCGGCCCGAACCGCTCTCGATGGACAGAACGGAGCCCAGAAGACCGCGGGTGTACTCGTGGATCGGGTTAGTGAGCAGCTCCTTGGTGGGCGCCTGCTCGATAACCTGACCAGCGTACATAACCGTGATGTTGTGGGCGACCTCGGCGACCAGCGCCAGGTCGTGCGAAACGAAGATCATGGCAAAGCCGAGCTTGGCCTGAAGATCGTTGAGCAGCTTGATGACCTGCTTCTGGACGGTAACGTCCAGAGCGGTCGTGGGCTCGTCGCAGATGACCAGCTTGGGGTCGCGGGTAAGGGCCATAGCGATCAGGACACGCTGACGCTGGCCGCCGGAAAGCTCGTGCGGATAGCTCTCGAGCGTGCGCTTGGGATCGAGGCCGACGAGCTCCAGGAGCTCCTCGGCGCTGCGGGTTCCGCCGCGCTTGGTGAGCTGCTTCATCTGGGCAGAGATGAGCATGGAGGGGTTGAGTGAGGACAGGGCGTCCTGATAGACCATAGCGATATCGGTACCGCGCAGGCCGAACCACTCCTTCTTGCTCATCTTGAGCAGGTCACGGCCCTCCCAGAGGACCTCGCCGGAAAGGTGCTCGTCCTCATCGGTCAGGCCCATGATGGCCAGCGTGGTGATGGACTTACCGCAACCGGACTCGCCCACCAGGCCCATGGTCTGACCAGGACGGACGTCAAAGTTGACATGGTCGACGACGTTGATATCACCGTGATGCTCAAACTGGATGCAGAAGTCACGGACCGAGAGAATCGGTTCGACAGACTCGTCGGGCACATGGCGATCGTCACGCTTGAGCTCGACATCGCGCAGGGCGCCAAGGCGAGCGGAGAGGGACTGGGCCTGCTCCTTGTAGGCGCGAACGGGGTCGGAGACCAGCAGGTCGGCCTCGCGACGCTTGGAGGAATCGGTCGGATCCAGGGCGGCGGAGGGAGCAGCGGCCATGGCGTCGGTAATGCCCTCGGAGAGGATGTTGAGCGCCAGGCAGGTGATCATGATGGCCAGACCCGGGAACAGCGCCTGCCACCAACGGCCGGCGAGCACGCCGCCGCGGGCGTCGGCGAGGATGTTGCCCCAGGTAGCGGTGGGCTCCTGGATACCAGCGCCGATGAAGGTCAGCGAGGCCTCGAAGATGATGGCGTCGGCGACCAGGGTAACGGTGAAGACCATGATCGGGGCGATGCAGTTACGCAGAACATGCTTGATCAAAATCCACGGAGCCTTGGCGCCGGAAACGATGACCGCGCGGACATAGTCCTCGCCGTACTCGGACACGATGTTGGCGCGCACGATACGGGCAATCTGCGGAGTGTACATAAAGCCGATGGCGAAGATGATCGACGGCACGGAGTTGCCCAGGATGGAAACGAAGACGGCCGCGAGGGCGATGCCCGGGATGGACATGATGATGTCCAGGATACGCATGATCGTCTCGGAGACGGCCTTGCGCGAAACCGCTGCAAGGGCGCCCACGACCGAGCCGCAGACCAGAGCCATGGCAGTGGCGCCAAAGCCGATAATCAGCGAGTAACGACCACCGTAGAGCATACGCGACAGAATGTCGCGACCCTTATCGTCGGTACCGAAGATAAATCCGTTGCCGGGAGCCTGGCGAGCCGTAAAGATCTCGACCGGGCTATAGGGGGCAAGAAGGGGCGCCAGAATCGCAGTCAGGGCGACCAGCACCAGCACGACGGCGGCAATCTTAGAAGACAGCGTCATCTTCTTCCAGCCACCGAGCTTGAGCCCCTTGGAGGCAGCCTTCTCGAGCTGCTCGGTTTGCTTCTCTCGAATCTTTACCATAATCTACACCGTCCTGATGCGCGGGTTAATGAGCAGGTAGAGCATGTCAACCACGATGTTGATGATGATGAAGGCGAGAGCAACGACGATGACGACGCCCTGAACTAGGTTCGCCTCGTTGCCCTGAACGCCCTGCAGAATCGCGGTGCCCATGCCGGGGAGGTTGAAGATAACCTCGATGACGACGGCGCCGCCCATGAGGTAACCGATCTTAAGACCGAGGGTGGTGACCGGGGTGATCAGCGCATTGCGAAGAACGTTGATGCCGACGACGACCTTCTCGGGAACGCCGGCGCCGCGAGCCATACGGACATAATCCTTGTCGAGCTCCTCGACCATGGCGGTACGCACGATACGAGTCATCTGGCCCGTCAGCGGAAATGCCAAGGCGATAGCGGGCATGATCATACGTCCCAGATAGCCAACCGGATTCGTGGTGAAGTGAGGCAGAGCACCCGATGCCGGAAGCACCTTAAGGTAGGAAGAGAACAGCAGGATCAACAGAACGGCAAGCCAGAACGACGGGGTTGCCAGGCCGGCGATGGAAAAGACGCGGATCACTTGGTCCGGCCATTTGTCGCGATACAGTGCCGCGATGACGCCGAGCAAAAACGAAACGACCGCACCGATGGCAAGACCGATGAAGGTCAGCTGCATCGTAACGGGCAGGGCCGTGGAGATGCGCTTGGCAACGGAGTTGCGAGCAGCACCATAGGTGCCCATGTCGCCATGAATCAAATCGCCCATATAGCGCACGTAGCGCACGGGCCAGGGGTCGTCCAGACCATACTTCTCATGGTACTCGGCGACCGCCTCGGGCGAGGCACCGTCACCCAACGCCGTGTAGGCGGGGTCGGTCTTGGAGAACGACATAAGGAAGAACACCAGGACGGTGACGCCCAATGCCATGATCGGCAGCGCCACGAGACGCCTTCCAATCAAACGTAGCAAGTTGTTCACGTTCTCTCCCCTTTCTTTTGTCGGTAGGACCAACTGGTATATGAGTACGGATACTCATTACAAGACCCGAGCGACATCGTTGCCGCCCGGGTCTTTGTTTCAACTATGAGGATACGGTCCCAACGACCGACATCCTGCATACAGACTCAAGCGAGTCTTACGCCTTGACGGTCGCAACGCCCCTGAAGGACATGCTCGTCGTGCCGATGCCCTTGAAGCCATCGAGGGCCTCGCCGTTGGGCGCAGTGGACGGATCGTCCCAGGAAGCGGAGACGGTCTTGACGTGGACAACGGGGTACAGAACGGCGTTGTCGGCAATGATGTCGAAGCACTCGTTCCACTTCTTCTGCTGCTCGTCGCCCTCGGCGGCAAGAGCCTCGTCCATGAGACTGTGGAGCTTCTGCCACTCAGCGGACTCCTTCCACGGGCAACGGGTCTGCATCCAGACGTTGTCGCCGTACCACCAGTTGAGCAGCAGGTCGGGGTCGGCGCCGAAGCAGGAAGGATCGCCAGGGGCAAGGAGGATATCGTAGGCCTCGCCGCCGTCGATGGCAGCGTAGGTGGCCGGCGAGGTATCGGTCTGGATGGTCACATCGAAGCCGAGAGCGTCGAGATCGTTCTTGACCTGGGCGGCCATGCCCTTAATCTGCTCGTTGTCGGTAGTGCGCAGGGTGATGGCACCCGGGGTGATGCCAGACTCCTCGATGAGCTTCTTAGCCTTCTTGGCGTCGGTCTTGTACACCGTGGAAGCCTCATGATAGTTGGTGAAGCTCTTGGGCAGGTAGCAGCTGGCAGCGGTGGCAAGGCCGGCGAAGGTGTTGCTGACCATCTTCTCGGTGTCGAGCGCATACATGACAGCCTGACGGACCTTGACGTTGTTCCAAGGCTCCTTGGCGACGTTGAACATGATGAAGCGGGTGCCGAAACCCTGAACGTTATCGATCTTGCAGCCGGCGCTCTCGAGCTGGTCGACGGCGTCAGCGGTAACGAGCTCCATAACGAGCGTGGAGCCCTCCTGCTGAGCGGTAACGCGAGCGGTGGGGTCGGTCAGGATGCTGTACTGGATCTTCTTATCCTCGGCAGCATACTCACCGTTGTACTCGGGGTTGGGAACCAGGGTGATCTCGGTATCGGAGATAGAGTCGTACATCCAGGGGCCGGAGCCGATCGGCTGTTTGGCGCGATCCTCCTCGGTCTGAGTGGCCGGGGTAACGCGGACGATGGCCAGACGATCCTTGAGCAGGGAGAAGTTGGGGACCTTGGTCTTGACCGTCACGGTGCTGGCGTCCTTGGCCTCGATGGACTCGAAGGGCTGGAAGAACGGAGCATAGGTAGCGGAAGCGGCGCAAGCGGTGTAGGAGGCGACAACATCGTCAGCGGTGACCTCGGTGCCATCGGAGAACTTGGCACCCTTTCGGATGGTGACCTCGAAAGTGGTGTCGTCCACAGACTTGGGATCGTCGGTGGCGAGCTCGTTGAAGGTGCTGTAGTCGTGGTAATCGATGCCGTAGAGGCCCTCGACGACGTGCCAGTTAGCACCCAGGCCCACAGCGGAGCCGGTGCTGGCGGGATCGAAGCTGGACGGAGCGTAAGCGGAACCAGCGGTGATCACGCCGCCGCCACGGTTGGCGGAATCGGTGGAACCGGAAGCGGAACCCTCGTCGCTAGAGCTGCCACCGCAGCCGGTGAGACCAAGCCCTGCGACAGCAGCGACGCTGCCGGTGAGGCCGAGGAACGAACGCCTGGACATACCCTTGTTGATGATGGCCATGTCTTCTCCTATCAATAGAGAATCTTACTCGGGAGCACCTAGACTTGCCCCCGCGCAACTTGCGGACGATATATACCTTACCTACCGACGAACCCAACTGAGGTGCCGCGCTCGGCGACCGATACATACATCCGCTTGAACGGTATTTACTACCGTTCACCGAATTCGTTGACAAACGATTCGCCAGACAGTATGTATCGGCGAGGTGAGATATCAGTCTTCGTCAACCCGCAGGATAGCAGGGTTGTTCACCATGACTAGTCAAACGTTTTAGCGTTAATAAAACCCGAAACCAGCATGCAATCATGGCGAAATAAATGGTTGAAAATCACGCAATCATGTATATCAGTAGTTTAGGCTCGTGTTTAGCTATCGGAATGGCCAGCCGCCGCCTCGGCGCGCTCGGCATTCCACGCAACGAGCGCCTCGTGGACCGCCTTGGCAACATCGGCAGGTATGCCGCGAACTTCCGCGATCTCTTGCTCGCTCGCCGCGCGCAAACGCTTCATCGAGCCAAAATGGCGCATAAGGGCACGTTTTCTGGTGGGTCCCACGCCTGGAACGTCATCGAGTACCGAAACCGTCATAGCTTTATCGCGCAACTCACGATGGAATGTGATTGCAAAACGGTGCGATTCATCGCGCACCTGTTTAATTAGATAGAGCGACGCGGATCCGGTCGGAAGCACGACGGGAGTCTCGTCCCAAGGCACGAAAACCTCCTCATCGGCCTTTGCCAAGCCACAAACTGGTATATCGAGCCCAAGAGCCTCAAGTTGCTTGATCGCAGCGGTCAATTGCGGCTTACCGCCATCGACAACGAGCAAATCGGGGCGCGAGCCAAAGCGCTCGTCGGCCATGCGCTCGGGAGCATAGCGTCGTCCCAAAACCTCGGACATCGACACGAAGTCGTTTGCCTCGTCCAATTCGGCCTGAATTTTAAAACGACGGTACTGGCTCTTGTCGGCGCGCCCGTTGGTAAACACCACCATCGAGGCGACGGTAAAGGTTCCGTGCAGCGTCGAGATATCGAAGCACTCGATACGCATCGGCGGCGCCGGCAGCGCCAGCGCGCTTTCGAGCTCTAGGAGCGCCTGATTGGTGCGGTCGTCAGCGTACCCCGTTCGCATCATGTAGCGCATGAGGGCATGGCGCGCATTTTTGGATGCCATATCGAGCAAACGGTGCTTTTCGCCACGCTGCGGCCTATGGAGATGGCAGGAACGCTCGCGCTTGCCTGCAAGCCACTCCCCCAGCGCCTCCGCATCCTCAAGCTCGACAGAGAGGTTTATCTCAGCTGGAATATCAGCCGTCTCGTCGTAATAGCGCTTAAGAAAGCCCGATTGAAGTTCCTCTTCATCGACATCCAAACCCTTATCGAGAATAAACTCGCAGGTGCGAACTGTTCGGCCCTCGCGAACGACGAAGACGCAAGCGGCAGAGATGGTCTCCTCGCGATAGAAGCCGATGACATCGATATCGACGCTCGATGGAAAAACAACCTGTTGGCGATCGTCCAGACCCCTGATGACCTCCAAACGACGTTTGACGCGTGCCGCGCGCTCAAAGTCGAGCGCCTCGGCGGCATCCGTCATCTCGGAGGTCAGCTCATCGACGACATCCTTGCGATGGCCCGACAAAAAGCGCTCGACACGCTTGACGTTCTTGGCATAGTCTGCCGGGGAAATCGCGCCGACACACGCACCCGGGCCGCGCCCGACATGGTAGTCAAAGCAGGGACGCCCGTTTTGCGCGCAAATCATATTGACGATGTCTTCCTCGCCCTTGTGGGACTCGACGATACGGCGACAACGACGCCACTCCGCACAAGAAGCCGAGCAGATCGGAATCACCTTGCGCAGCGTGTCAATGGTCTCACGCGCCGCGCGGCTGTCAGTATAGGGACCAAAATAACGCGTTCCCGGCTTATGGCGCTCACGCGTATATTTGATAGCGGGATATAGGTCGCCCTTTGTAATGGCGATAAAGGGGTAGCTCTTGTCATCCTTGAGGTCGACATTAAAGTACGGATGGTACTGACCAATCAAATTGCGCTCGAGCACCAACGCCTCATGCTCGGTCTCCACCACGATATAGTCAAAGCTCGCCACCAGCTGCATCATCAGCGGGATCTTTTGACGCTCATCCTGCAGTGTCACGTATTGACGCATGCGGGCGCGCAGGTTTTTCGCCTTGCCCACGTAGATGACATCGCCCTTGGTATCCTTCCAAAGGTAGCATCCGGGCTGTGTGGGAACGCGCGAAACCTGCTCGGCAAGCGTTGGAATGTTGTCGTGACCGGCCACGCGCACCTACTTGCGACGAAGCAGCGCCGAGACCTCGGGCATCTTAAGGACGACGGCAAGGCCAAAGGTAACAGCAAGCGAGACGACACCCGCAACGCAAACGTAGCCAAGAGTAATCAGAATCGAGCCGCCAAGTGCCCCGACAAAGTGTTCAAGCGCCCCCATGACGCCGGCGCCTGCGGCAGCACCCAGGCCACCGAGCAAAAGGCCAAAGAAACCGCCATGCAGGATAGATTTGACCTGAAGACCACGCAGGCGACGACGCAGCCACCACAGCGAACAGCCGACCAAGATCACGTAGTCGACGACATACGAAAGCGCGATTGCCGGCATACCGAAGCCCAGCACAACGCCAAACAGCAGAACCGAGCCGGCCTGGCCGATGGCGGAATACAGGCAATAGCGGCTATAGGGCTTCATATCGAGCAGGGCAGAGAAGCTCTTCTGCATCAACACGACCACGCCGTAGAGCGGCAGCGAGAACGCCAGGTAGACAAGGAACTCGGACACCAGCGCCACGCCGGACTCATCAAACTTGCCGGCACAGTAAATCATGTTGAGCGGACGCGCGAAGACAATCAGGTACAGCGCGAACGGAATCAGGAAGAACAGCATCTGGGCGACGCCACGCGAAATGCCCGTGCGAACGCTGTCGTAATCCTTCTCCTGTGCGTCGTGAGAGAGCTCGGTATAGAGCGCCGTCGAAAGCGAGGCGGCAATCAGCGCGTAGGGCAGCGTGTACCACAGGCGCGCATAGGCGATGACGGAAGGACCCGTCTCGGGCTGGACCACCAGCGCGGCAGCGTTGGTGATAGAAGTCGAGACAAACATGCACACCGTGGCGAGCAGCGTCGGGATACCGAGCGCAATCGTCTGGCGCAGCGCGGGGTCCTTAAAGTCGATATGGATATGGGGATGCACGCCGTGCTTGCCAAGCGCGGGGATCTGACATGCCATCTGAACAAAGACACCGAGGGTCGTACCGGCCGCAATCAAGATGATGCCGGCACGTTCACCAAACTGTGCGGACACGGGCGCAAAACCCATAAAGCTCGCAATGACGATCACATTGTTGAGGACCGGGGCAAACGTCGACCAGAAGTAGTCGCGGTGTGCGTTGAGAACGCCCGAGAACACCGAGCCCAAACCATAAAACAGAATCTGGATGGCAAAGAAACGGAACATGAACGCAGCGGTATCCATGCTGCCGCCGTCACCCGAAAGGAACGATTGCGTCCAGATAAAGCCCGGGGCGAACACGGTCCCCAGCAACGAAATGCCACCCAGCACCAAAAGCAGAATGCCAAGCAGGTTGCCCACGTACTCGTTCGAGGCCTCGCGACCCTGCTCACGCCTCACGCCCATGTACACGGGCAAAAACGCCGTCACGAGCATGCCGCCCATCACGAGTTCGTAGAGCATATTGGGCAGGTTGTTGGCGACCTGATAGGAGGACGAGAGTAGCGACATGCCGATAGCGGCCGCCATTGCCCACGTGCGGATAAAACCGGTAACGCGAGACACGATGGTCAGAATGGTCATAAGCCCAGCGGAACGACCAACCGTGGAGTAGTCCGACGAGCCCATGTCGTCAGTGTCATCTCGCGACGAAGAAACTTCGGATGAGGGTGTCTGAGGCGCAGATTCTTTTGCAAAATGAGCTCCGCGCTTCAATTCTTCCTGCGGCATCGCTCAGTCCTCTCTCGTAATCGCGGCAACCGTCGCCCCGCAAAATGCAATTAAATCATCGGGTGCAAGCTCGAGCTGATAACCACGCTTGCCTGCCGAAATAAAAATGGTATCCCAAAGGACACACGTCTCATCAATGAGCGTCCGGTAGCGTTTTTTCATACCGACCGGGCTGCAGCCGCCGCGAACGTAGCCAGTCGCCGCAAGCAAATCCTTCACATGCATCATGGCCAAGGACTTCTCCCCCGCGGCACGCGCGGCGGACTTTAGATCGAGCTCGTCGGCAACAGGGATGCAGCACACGACATAGTCGTTGGACGGTGTCACACAGACCAAAGTCTTAAATCCTTGACCGGGCTCCTCGCCAAGCTGCTCCGAAATCGCGACCCCCAGGCCCACCGACTCATCACCATCGTCTTCGTACGTATGTAGAACATAGGAAATGCCGGCGCTTTCCAGCTCGCGCATCGCATTGGTTTTTGGCGTCTTTACAGCCTTTGCCATGACATATCCTTTCCCTCGCATTCGGACGTAATGATTAAGTATATGTCCAATTCGGCTGCATACGTCACTTCGGCACAGCAAGCGCCATCGAATCACAAGGAGTCGATGGCGCCCATAAACTGAATCGTCTATTTATTGAGCATCAAGTTGAGCCTGACGCTCCCGGTCACGCCTGAGCAACGGCGCCAAAAACTTGCCCGTATAACTCTGCGGACAGTCCGCAACCTGCTCCGGTGTGCCCGAAACCACGACGGTTCCGCCGCCGTTACCACCTTCGGGACCCATATCGATCAGGCGGTCGGCAACCTTGATGACATCAAGGTTGTGCTCAATCACCAGCACTGTGTTGCCCGCATCGACCAAGCGCTGCAGCACATCGAGCAGCTGGCGAACGTCTTCAAAATGAAGGCCGGTCGTCGGCTCGTCCAAAATATAGAACGTCTTGCCCGTCTGGCGTCGATGAAGCTCCTTGGCGAGCTTCACACGCTGTGCCTCGCCGCCCGAGAGCGTCGTGGCGGGCTGGCCCAGGCTCACGTAGCCCAAGCCTACATCGTACAGCGTCTGGAGCTTGCGCTTAATCTGCGGGATATTCCCAAAGAAGGCCAGCGCCTCGGTGACGCTCATGTCGAGCACGTCCGAGATGGTCTTGCCACGGTAGGTGACCTCGAGTGTCTCGCGGTTGTAGCGTCTACCGCCGCAAACTTCGCAGGGAACGTAGATATCGGGAAGGAAGTGCATCTCGATCTTGATCTGTCCGTCGCCCTTGCACGCCTCACAGCGCCCGCCACTCACATTAAAGGAGAAACGACCCGGCGAGTAGCCGCGCGCCTTCGACTCCGGCGTACTCGCAAACAGCGCGCGAAGATCATCCCACAGGCCGATATAGGTAGCAGGGTTGGAACGCGGCGTGCGGCCAATCGGCGACTGGTCGATATCGATAACCTTATCGATACACTCGATGCCCTCGATTTTCTTATACGGACCCACAGGGCGCGTCGAACGGTGAATGGCATTCGTAAGGGCAGGCGCAATAGTGTCGGTAACCAGGGAGCTCTTGCCCGATCCCGACACGCCGGTAACAACCGTAAGCGTACCAAACTCGATCTTGGCGGTAACGTTTTTGAGGTTGTTGGCTCGAGCGCCCGTAATTTTAAGGCAGCCGCGACCGGGCTTGCGTCGTTCATCAGGCACTCGGATCATTCGTTTGCCGGTCAGATAAGCGCCCGTCATCGACTCAGGACACGCCATGATATCGGCAGGCGTTCCCGCCGCGACTACGTGTCCGCCGTTGACGCCAGCGCCGGGTCCCATGTCGATCACGTAGTCGGCGGCACGGATTGTATCCTCGTCGTGTTCGACGACGATAACGGTATTGCCGATATCGCGCAGGCGCTCGAGCGTCTTGATCAGGCGCTCGTTGTCACGCTGATGAAGACCGATCGAGGGCTCGTCCAGAATATAGAGCACGCCCATGAGACCCGCGCCGATCTGCGTTGCCAGTCGAATACGCTGTGCCTCGCCACCGGAAAGCGTCGCCGAGGCACGATCGAGCGTCAGATAGTCGAGTCCAACATCGACCAGAAAACGCAGGCGCTCCAGGATTTCCTTGACGATGCGTCCGCCGATAAACCGTTGACGCTCGGTGAGTTCCAAGCCCTCAAAAAACTCGAGCGACTCACGGCACGACAGGCAACAAACCTCGTAAATGGACTTGCCGCCCACGGTGACGGCGAGCATCTCAGGGCGCAAACGAGCGCCGTGGCAACTCGAGCACGGTTCCTCGCGAATGTACTTCTCCAGGCGCGCCTTGGTGTTCTCGTTCGTCGTCTCGGTATAGCGTTCGTACAGGATGTTGCGAACGCCCGAAAACTTGGTATCCCACTGGCTGCGACGTCCGTCGAGCTTTTGGTAGTCGACCGAGATCTTCGTATCGCCCAGGCCATCCAAGAATGCACGACGCACACGAGGGGGCAAGTCCTCCCACGGCGTATCGGCGCTCACCTTAAAGTGTTTGCAGACCGCAGCAAAAATCTGCGGATAGTAGTTCGAATTGCCAAACAGGCTACCAAAGACTCCGTCGGCAATGGACTTCGAGGGGTCCTCGATCAGCGCCTCGGCATCAACGGTTTTCTTAAAGCCCAGGCCGTCGCACTCAGGACATGCGCCATAGGGAGCGTTGAACGAAAAGTCGCGGGGTTGTAGGTCGTCGATGGAGTGCCCGTGCTCCGGGCACGCCAAGGCCAACGAATACTCCAGCAGCTCGCCCTCGGTCCCCTCGGGAGCATCACGATCGGGCAGCATGTACACGTTTACGTTGCCGTGAGCCAGCGCGGTCGCCTGCTCAACAGACTCGGCGATACGGCCCAGAGAGTTCTCACGGATCACGATGCGATCGACCACGACCTCGATATCGTGCTTGAACTTCTTGTCCAGATCGATCGGATCGTCGAGCGAGCGCACTTCACCGTCGACACGCACGCGGCTAAAGCCCTCGGCGCGAAGGTCCTCAAACAGTTTGGTGTACTCGCCTTTTCGCCCGCGCACCACCGGTGCCAGCACAAACGCGCGGCGGCCCTCCCCCGCCGCCAAGACCTTGTCGGCAACCTGGTCGGTCGTCTGACGCTCAATGACGCGGCCGCATTCGGGACAGTGCGGGGTGCCCACACGGGCGAACAGCAGGCGCAGATAGTCATAAATCTCGGTTACGGTGCCAACCGTCGAGCGAGGGTTTTTAGACGTCGTCTTTTGGTCGATCGACACCGCCGGCGAAAGGCCGTCGATTGAATCCAAGTCGGGTTTGTCCATCTGGCCCAAGAACTGGCGCGCATAGCTCGAAAGGCTCTCGACGTATCGACGCTGGCCCTCGGCATAGATAGTGTCAAATGCCAGCGAACTCTTGCCCGAGCCAGAAAGACCGGTAATGACCACGAGTTGGTCACGCGGAATGGAAACATCGATATCACGGAGGTTGTGCTCACGAGCGCCGCGAATAACGATAGAAGAATCAGACATGGAAGCTCCTTGCCTCCTATTGCATCGAATCATACTGTCGATGAGTTTAGCGCACTCGACGCGCACAGATGTTCGTAATACAAGATTCGCAGACCTTTAGCTTTGCGTATCGGGCGCTTTGTCTCTCGAAATGCCGTGGAAAGGTTACAGTAATCTAATTACTGAACTTAATTTGCCGTAACAGAGGAACGTCCATGACCGAAGATATCCCCCTTGAAATCACTTCGAGCGACATGGCCAATCTGCCCATATTCATCGCCGCCCTTATCGTAGCCGCCGTCGTCGTGCGCGTGTATTTTTCAATCAAACACAATGAAAAGCCACCCATTGCCCGCGCCTTTTGGTGCGCGACGCTCCTTATTCCGCTCGGTGTGGTGGCTGCCTGGATTACGAATCAAGTGCTTGTAAACGAGGACAGTTCCCTATGGATCCTTTCCTATTCAGCGCTCGGTGCCGCTGCCGTCATGCTCCTTGTCGAGCCCTTGGTATCGAGATTCACCGACCAATCCGATTTCGCAACGGGAACGATTGCTTGCACCTGTCGCGACGTTCTCGTCATCGCCGCGGTTTCGGTGCTCTCGTTCGTTTCGCTCGAAATCGCCTGCAACGACACGTTCTATCGCATTCCAGCAAACTCATTTGGTTTTTCCGTCGGGCTGCTCGCGACGATCCTGCTCTCTCTTTATTTGCTAGGACAACGGCACGGAGGGGTCATGACCCTTGTGCCCATCGTCTGCTGCATCCTTGGCATTGCCGAGCACTTCGTCGTGACATTTAAAGGCGAAGCCATCCTACCGAGCGATATTTTGGCCCTGGGCACCGCAGCGGAGGTAAGCGAAGGATACGAGTTCGCCTTTACCGCCGGTATCGTCACATCGCTCGCGCTGCTCGAAATCTCCTTTGGGCTTCTTTCGCTCATCCGGCCGCGAAAACTCCGTACGCCCTCTCGCGTCTTTCCCGTCATTGCCGGCAATCTCTGTGCCTTCCTGCTGGTGACTGCCGTGGGTCTCTCTAGCTTTTCCAGCATCGACTTGGAACAGGCGCTCGACTTTGGATTTGACCGTTGGCAGCCTATTACGACGTATGTGTCTCAGGGCTTTCTCACCTCGTTCACCGAAATGGTCAACGAACTGCCCATAGAAAAGCCCGCAGGCTATACGTCTGATGAAGCCCAGGACATCGAGCGGGAGCTCGCCGCCGAGCGGGGAGGGTCGGTGGTCATCGGGCTCGATGAGGTGGGACGCGGGCCCTTGGCGGGGCCTTTGGCCGTGGGGGGCGTGGTGCTGGATGCGGACGACCCCATC
>UQJA01000002.1 GCA_900541285.1 uncultured Collinsella sp. | reverse complement strand
TTGGCGATGCGGCGGTGTCGTCCGCGACATCGGCATCGCGCGTCATTGAACTGGCAAGTCGAGTAGGTGTGCCGCGCACGCGCATGAGCGCCGTGTTCAACCGGTTCGGTGCGCGCGGGGCAGACGAGGACGTCGCCATGCGCTTTGAGATTGCCTGTGCGTTGAGCTCAAAGATTCGTATCGCCGATGGCGGGCAGGATCTCGCCGCGCTCATGGCGTTTGGGCGCGCTGACGAGGCAGTGGGTCAGACGAGCGCTTTCGCGACCAGCGTGCGCGAGGCCACGCGCGAGATGCTCGTGGAACTGGGGTGCGCCGTCGGCCCTTGGAGCGATATGGTCGCCGACCGTGCAACGCGCACCGAACGCCCGCGTATCCGCCTTCCCTGGTCGCGCGAGGGTGATCAGCGATGAGCCTGCAAACGAGGATTAAGGCTGCCGGGGCTGCAGCGGCTGCAGCGCCTGTAGATGCGGGGCGTCGTCGCGCGGTGAAACGACGCACCAAGCGCGCTGTGATGGACCGCATGGGTTACGACGAAGTGGCGCGTATCAGCGCCTATATCGACCCGGCGCTTGCCCGCTCGGAATTGCGTCCCGCGGTGGAGGCGGCGCTCAATGTTGAGGAACCGACCGATCTCGCGACGTCCGAACGCGAGACCATCATCGACGAGATTTTGGATGACGTGGTGGGCCTGGGGCCGTTGCAGCCGCTCATCGAGGACGACACCGTTACCGAGATCATGATCAACGGCTGCCGCTCGGCCTTCTTTGAACGCGGCGGCGTCTTGTACCCTATCGAGCATGCGTTTGAGGATGATGAGCAGATCCGTGTGCTTATCGACCGCATCATCTCGCCACTTGGCCGCCGTATCGACGAGCGCAGCCCCATCGTCAACGCTCGCCTTAAAACGGGCTATCGCGTCAACGCGGTGATTCCGCCTGTGGCGATTGACGGACCGATTCTCACCATCCGAAAGTTCTCGGACCGCATCTGCTCGCTGGACGAGCTTGTGGGGCTGGGGTCACTGCCGCTTTGGTATGCGCAGCTGCTGTCGTGCGCGGTGTCGCTGCGACAGGACCTGGCGGTTGCGGGAGGCACGGGATCTGGTAAGACCACCCTGCTCAACGCGCTGTCATGCGAGATTTCCACCGGCGAGCGCATCGTGACGATCGAGGACTCTGCCGAGCTCAAGTTTGCGCATCATCCGCACGTGGTGCGCCTAGAGGCGCGCGAGGCTTCAATTGAGGGCGAGGGCGCGGTGACGATCCGCGACCTGGTGACCAATGCCCTGCGCATGCGCCCCGACCGCATCGTGGTGGGCGAGGTGCGCGGTGCCGAGTGCTGCGACATGTTGCAGGCCATGAATACGGGCCACGACGGGTCGCTCACCACACTTCATGCGGGTTCAGAACAGGAGACCGTGGTGCGTCTGACGTTGCTTGCACGTTATGGCATCGATCTGCCGAGCGAGCTCATCGAGGAGCAGATTGCCATGGCGCTCGACGGCATCGTGATGTCCGAGCGCCACGCCGATGGCAGGCGCTTCGTCTCCTCGTATTCGGGGGTGCGTCGCGCCGCGTCGGGCGGCGTAGAGCTCGAGCGCTATGTGACTTTCGATGCCGCCGAGCGCACCTGGGCGCTTGACCGCGAGCCGCCGTTTATCGCAGAAGGCCTGCGGTCGGGGACGCTCACACAAGAGGAGGTGGACGAATGGAGGTCGCTGTGCCCCTCGTCGTAGGGGGTTTGGCAGGGTTTTCTGTTGCGACGGCGTGCGGGGCGGAACCTCGTGTGCCGCAGGTGCCGCCGGCGGAGCTGGCGCGTCAGGCGCTCGAGACGGTGGCAGAGAAGCTGCCGCGTGAGCTGGTGGAAAACGATCTGCTGAAAAAGATCGCCCGTTCGTGGGCATCGCTGGCTCCGGCGCATCGCCTTGGCCTCGTGATTGAAGATGCTTCGGGGCGTTTGGCGTTTCTACTGCTATCGAGCGGTGTCTGCAGCGTTTTACTAACGATGGTGTCGTTATCGCCCCTCGGGTTTGCCTTGGGACTTGTTGCTCCGATTGCCGCTGGCGCCGCTCGGGATGGCTTTGAGAGCCGGCGCGAGCAACACGATGCAGAAGAGGCCATGCCCGAGGCGTTTACCGCACTTTCCATGTCGCTTGCCTCGGGACATTCGCTGGCCCAGGGCATGCGCTTTGTGGGCGCTCATGCGCAAGAACCGGTGCATACCGAGTTTTTGCGGGTGGCGGCGGCGATCGATTGCGGTATCTCGGCGACCGACGCGCTCGATGACTTGCTCGTGCGCATCGACGCCCCCGGTCTTTCGCTTGTGACCTTGGCGCTTAAGGTGTCACAGCGCACCGGCGCTCCGCTTGCCGACTTGCTGTCCGAGGCGTCGAGCATGGTAGGGGAGCGCATTGAGCTCAAGCGCCGCCTGGATGTCAAGACGTCGCAGGCTCGCATGTCGGCGCATATGGTCGCGGCGATGCCGGCGGGCATATGCGCGGTGTTGGCGCTGCTTTCGGCAGATTTTCGTCGCGGTCTTGCGACGCCTGCCGGTGCGGGCGCTGTGGTGCTGGGTCTCGCCCTCAACGCCGTTGCCCTGGTGGTTATCCGGCGCATTATGAGGGTGGAGCTATGAGCGCCCCGGTTGCAGTTGCGGCTTGCCTGTGCGCCCTGAGTGTATTTATCGCGACGGGTTTGGATCGGGCGGATGCACGCAAGATCGCAGGGGCCTGCAAGCGCGAGGCGGTGCTGGTCGCTGCCGCGGGTCGCTCAGTGGTCGATGCCCTGACCGCGCGAGTGAAGGGCGCGGTTGGAGCGGGCGGCCCGGCGCGAGTTTCGCTCGGCGAAGTGTCCGAGATGATCGATGTTGTGCGCTTGGGTCTTTCG
This sequence comes from uncultured Collinsella sp., assembly GCA_900541285.1. GTDB lineage: Bacteria > Actinomycetota > Coriobacteriia > Coriobacteriales > Coriobacteriaceae > Collinsella. The sequence continues at coordinate 39,056 of UQJA01000002.1, read as the reverse complement.
GCCGGTCTTTCGTTTGATGCGGCGCTTGAGATTTTCTGCGCCAACCGCCGGTCAGTGCTGGCTCTTCGCCTTGAGCGGGCCTGCATGGCGTGGCAGGTGGGCGTGGGCACGCGTGAGGACGAGTTGTTGGCCGCCGCGCGCGATCTGGACGTACGAGCGCTCGAGACCTTTGCCATCACGGTGGGGCAGGCGCTCGCCCTGGGTGCCCCACTTGCCGAGACGCTGGCCGCTCAAAGTCGCGAGATCCGTGCGGCTCATCGCGCCGCGGTCGAGCGTGAGATCGAGCGTGCGCCCGTCAAGCTGCTGATCCCCACCGGCACGCTCATCTTGCCGGCGTTGCTTCTGTCCATATTGGGCCCGCTGCTGGGAGCAGGCGGGATGATGTAGGGAGGAATACATGAACACGATGGTCGAAGTTGCTGACAAGGCTTGGAACTGGGCTTTTTGCCGGGCGATCCGCGCTCGCCAGCATGCCAAGGAGCTGTTGCGGGAGGAGAGCGCGCAGGGTACCACCGAGTACGCCATTTTGGTGGGCGTGCTTGTGGTGATCGCGATTATTGCCATCGTTGCATTTAAAGGCAAGGTCCAAGATCTATGGAACGCTATCAGCGAGGGCATCAACAGTCTGTAGAGGGCGAGCGCCCCATCGGGGTGCTGCTGGTGTTTGCTTGCCTGACCGTGGCGATAGCGGCGGTGCTTTGGGGGCTTAACGCCGCGCGGCAGCAGCGTCCTGGGGCCGCCTTCGATTCGGGCTCAGATTCGGCGGTGGCGACTCAAAAAGATGAGATGCGAGATGCGGACGATTCGGATGTCGCTGTCACGGCGCAAACCTTTCTGCGGACGCTCGACAAGCGGTCTGGCACTGCGACGGATTCGCCTGAGGACAACGCGATTGCGGTCCGGCTTGCATGGTCCGAGGACCGACCGATGACCGAGGCAGCGGCGGATATGTTACGCGCCTACCGCGAGGTGCCAACGGCCCAGCTCGCCCTGAGCGGCTATCTCGATATTAAGGGCAACGTATGGGGCGCCATCGTGCGTGACGGACGCGGCTGGGTCGATATGGTGACGGTTGCCGCGGATACCGGCGATGCTTCGTGTCGTCTGCGCGCCGTGCGCCTGGTCCCGCAAACAATAAGCTCAAAGGAGGGATCGTGAAATGCATGGCGTTCTGCGTGAAGAGGTTGCCCAAGCGACTGTGGAATACGCCATCGTCACGGTGGCGCTGTTATCGATCGTGCTGGCGATCGCGGGGCTTTGGCGTGCTGGCACCGATGGGCGCTTGGCGGCGCTGGTTGAGCGGGCGGCATCCCATGGCGTTGCCTCGACGTCGGTTATCGACGCCGCTGCGGGCGCTAAGGACATTGCGTTGTATTGATATCGCGCGCGAGGACCGGGCGCAGTCTACGGTCGAGGCCGCTTTTTTGCTGCCGACGTTTCTGACGCTCATCCTTCTCGCACTGCAACCGGTGTGCCTGCTCTATACGCGCGCGGTCATGGAGTCTGCCGCCGCCGAGACCGCGCGGCTCATGACCACGACGACGGCGGAGGACGACGATCTTAAGGAGTTCACCCGCCGCCGGCTTGCCGCGGTGCCCAACGTTTCGATCTTTCATGCCGGCGGGCCGTTGTCGTGGAATATCGAGCTTGGTCGGGCCGGTGCGGGTGGCGTCTCGTCCGTGTCCGTTTCCGGCGAGGTCAGGCCGTTGCCTGTGATCGGTGCGTTTGCGCAGGCTATGGGTGGTACCGCCGAGGGCGGCTACGTTGAGCTCAAGGTCGATGTCTCGTATCAATCACGTCCCGAATGGCTGGAGGGAGATTATGATTCGTGGATTGCTACATGGGATTAAGCGTTTCTGGTCTAGATGCGTTTTGACGCGCCGTCCGAGCTGCCATCGCAAGCGAGGCGGCTTTATGGGCCGCGCCGGTATCGACCTGTTTATCGAAGACGGTGCCTACACCACGCTTTCTTCTGCCGTGGTCATCCTAGTGGTGCTCACGTTGTTGTTTTCGTCGACCGCGGCGATATGGAGCATGTCGCGTGCCGGGGATACCCAGGTGGCGGCCGATAGCGGCGCGCTGGCGGGTGCCAACGTAGTGTCGTCCTATCACACGGCTGCCACGGTGGTTGATGCGAGCATCTTGAGTCTGGGGCTGGCGGGGTTTGCCACAATCGGGACGGGCCTGGTCGCCATCCTCATCCCGGGTGCCGAACCAGTTGCCGGCAATATGGTCGACACCGGGATTGAGATCATTAAAACGCGCAACAAGTTTGCCAAAAGCGCATCGGAAGGCTTACAGAAAATCGAGACGGCTCTGCCGTATCTGATCGCCGCGCGTGCCACGCAGGCGGTGTCGGCGCAGGATACCGATAGTGTGACCTATACCGGTACGGCGCTTGCCGTGCCCAGGACATCCGAGTCTGATTTTGTTGCGCTCGAGGGTTCCGAGATCTCGACCGATGCCATTAAAGATGCGTCGGAAGATCTGGAGCGCGCGGCCGAGGAGCTACAAAAAGCATCGGAGGAGACGGCGAAGGCAAAGGAGCGTGCCTGGCTAGCGGATTGCGGTGGATCGGATAAAGGTTCGGTCGGCAGCTGTTCGTGTATGTGGGAGCGCGCGAAAAGCCTAACGGATCTCTCCGGTGTTCAAAATCCGCATTACGCTTCGAGCGTTACGTGGGAGCCTCAAGTTGCCCTTGATCGCGCGAAGGACTACTACCATTGGCGTCTGACAAATGAGAAGCCCCACGGCTCGAGTGTCGAGATGAGGGCAGAGTCTGCGGCGCGTAAGGCGTTTTATACCTATGCGAGTGCGGAGGTCGATCGGGCATATATAACCGAGAACGGAGACAGGGTTTCCTCCTATATTCCACTGTTGCCGCGCAACTCTGATGAGGTTCGGGCGACGGAGCTCTATACCGATGCGGTGTGGCCGACGAGCGTGAACGATGACAAGGCGTATCTGCATTACGGGACGACCTGCCCTAACTATAAGAAAGGGACGCCGAGCGGATTTGCTTCGGTTGCCGATTACGATGGACAGGATAAATGCAGCAAATGCCATTTTGGCGTTTCGTCGCTTGGTGCTGTTGCGGCGCCTTCAACCTCTATCGAAAACGGCTTCGAGTATCACTTTGACAAGTTTAAAGACGCCCTGGAAGACTACGTCGAATGCCGCAACAAAGAGCTCGAGCTCGAACGTCAGACCGAAGACGAGACCGACCGTGCGAGCAATGCGTTTGACCAGGCCATCAAAGCGCTTTCGGGCGAGCGTCCGCGTATCGCTCCGCCCGGTCGCAACGGCGTAGTTGCCCTTGCGGTTTCGGGTGCCATCTCGAGCCCCGATGAGCTCAACTCTTCGTTTAGCACGGCAGTCAGGCTCGGCGATCGCGGTGCTATCTCTGCCGCGGTGTTGGCACCCGATGAGGCGACGGCGCAAAACAACGTGCTTTCGCGATTTTTCTCGACATTGAAGGAACGCTCGGGCGGCGTTGCCGGCGTGCTCGACGGCGTCATGGATGTTTGGGGACGGCTGCTCGTAGGATACGGTGATATCCAAGGTTCGGCCGACGAACTTATGGACGAGATGATTAAAGGCCTAGGAGGGGGCAGCGGCGCGTTGGGTTCCATCGCATCGTGGCTCGGCGATACCGTTTCGGCGTCCATGGCGGCGTTGGGTCTGGAACCGTGCGACTTGCGCCTGCGAAAGCCAGTGCTGACCGATTCCGCCAACGTCATTAAGAGCCCGGGGTCTGACATTGCTGGTCTCTCTCAAGCGCAAGACAAGCTGCGAAGTATTCCGTTGGGCGTGACCGATCCCAAGGCGCTTTGCGAGGCGTTGGAATATCAAGTCGAACGCACCATTAGCGGTACGGTGTTCACGCTTGCGGAGATTCCTCTGCCCGGCGGCGGCTCCATCCCACTCACCGTCGATGTTGCCACGCTGGTTGGCGCTCTGGGCGGTGGGTCGTAATGAGTATCCGCATGCGTCTGCGCGAGGAGCGCGCCCAAGCGACGGTGGAGATGGCGGTGGTTACACCCGTTTTGCTGGTGCTGGCACTCATCGTGTACAACGTCATGATCTTTGCCAGCGCTGTCGCGCGCTTCGACCGCGTGGTACCCGACATCGTGTTGGCGCACGCCGTGGCGTCGGAGGGGGAGGGCGACGAAAGCTCTGCCGATGCCTCGGCGACGGTTCAGACTCAAATTCTGAATGCCATGGAAGGCTATGACTTGCGGATCGAAGTGTCGAGCGAGCAAGGCGCGAAGGCATCGGATGGTGGCCTGCTCTCCCTATCCGGTACGTTTAGGACCTACACCTGCACCATGCACTATGAGCCGTGGCCGACTTCTCTCAGCATCGCTGGCGTTTCGCTGGGGGCGCCGACAACGTTGTCGCACGAGCGCGCGGTGACGGTCGATCCATGGCGTCCGGGGGTGGTCATGTGACCGCGGTCTCGTCCTACATCGCCTACGCGCGGGCACTCAACAGGCTGGGTTGGACGCCGGCCGAGTTTGCGGTGGCGGAGTCGTTTGTCGTGCGCCTGCGCGGCATGCTGGGACGGCGTCCGGTTGCCGCCAACGGCCTGCCGCTCGTCATGGCGTTTCCACGCTGCTCTTCGGTCCATACGTGTTTTATGGCCTATCCCATCGACATCGCCTTCATCGATGCGCGCGGCTATGTCCTCGTATGCTACGAAAACGTACGTCCCTGGCGTATGTGCTCCTGCCCCGGCGCCTGGGCCGTACTAGAGCGCCCTTCAATCATTGTTTCGACCCCTGCTCTCCAACGCGTGCCGGCTTAAGGGACTGAGCGAAAAACTTCTTGCTGCCGGCTGATGCCTCTGACGTGCCGATTTATAGAACCGAGGCTGTGCTCAAAAACTTTTTTAAAATTCTCGGTTGACCGGAACGCGTCCTTGGTTATACTAATCAAGCCTTGAAACAAGGCACACCTCAAATGGCTGGGTAGCTCAGTTGGTAGAGCAGAGGACTGAAAATCCTCGTGTCAGGGGTTCGATTCCCTTCCCCGCCACCTTGAATTGACTAGGACCTCTGCAAAGGGGTCCTTTTCTTTTATGTAGAGTTCCGCGAAAAATGCATCCCAGAATTGGGCTTTAGAGCGGGGTGCGCTTTCTGGCGCTTGCTTCCGACGTGCGTGCACATCTTGGCGCACTAGCTCGGGCCCGCCCCAGACATTCCTCTCGCTTTTGCGCCACTTTGCAGACCGTTCGGTCGTCTGTCCGCACGCGCGGGTATACTCAAAACGATACTTTTCCTATGCAATACGATGCAGGCTCGACCTGCACGATCCGAAGGGGGCAGTGATGGAGAGGATACTCGGCGTTAATCTCTCTGGCTGGTTTATTCCCGAGCCTTGGGTGACCCCGTCGCTATACGCGGCGACCGGTGCATCCAACGCGGCCGAGCTGCAGGAGGCCATGGGCACCGCCGCCTATAATGAGCGCATGCGCCGTCATTACGAGACGTTTGTGAGCGAGGACGATTTTCGCCGCATGGCGCAGATCGGCCTCAATGCCGTGCGTCTGCCGGTGCCCTGGTATGCCTTTGGTTCGCAGGAGTCCGATGCGTCCTACATCTCGGTTGTCGACTACATCGACCGTGCAATTGAGTGGGCTGCCAAGTACGACATCCGCGTGCTGCTCGATCTGGCGACTGTGCCCGGTGGCCAGGGCGATTCCAATGATTCGCCCACCACGCCAGAGGCTGTTGCCGAGTGGCATTCGTCCACCAACGGCCGTCATGTGGCACTCGACGTGCTCGAGCGCCTGGCCGATCGCTACGGCGAGGCCGAGAGCCTGCTGGGCATTGAGCTGCTGGACACGCCGCAGATGAGCGTCCGCAAGAGCCTCTTTGCCATGACGGATGGCATTCCGGCCCACTACCTGCGCAATTTCTACCGCGATGCCTACGAGCTCGTCCGTTCGTATATGCCCGAGGATAAGATCGTCGTCTTCTCGTCTTCGGGGCATCCCAGCGAGTGGAAGCATTTTATGCGCGGCGCTAAGTACAAGAACGTCTACATGGACCTTCACCTGTACCATTACCGTGACGAGTATGCGCTCGATATCACGAGCCCCCGCGGGCTGACGACGGCGATTTCGCGCAACAAGCGCGAGCTTAAAGAAGCGATTTCGACTGGGTTCCCCGTGCTGGTGGGCGAATGGTCGGGCGCGGCGATCTTTGCCAACTCGTCGGTTACGCCCGAGGGCCGCAATGCCTACGAGCGCGTGTTTATCGCCAACCAGCTGGCTTCGTTTGCGCCGGCTGCCGGCTGGTTCTTCCAAACGTGGAAGACCGAGAAGCGCATTGCAGCATGGGACGCCCGCGCGGCGCTCGGTACGCTCGAGCGCGGCATGATTGAATAGGTTGATATGACGCAAAACAGCGCCCATACGGGCAAACTCTATGTGGTCGGCACGCCCATCGGCAACCTGGGCGACCTGTCTCCGCGCGTTGGCGAGGCGTTTGCCGCCGCCGATGCCATCTGCTGCGAAGACACGCGTGTGACGTCAAAGCTGCTGATGCACCTGGGCATTTCCAAGCCACTTGTCCGTTGCGACGAGAATGTGATCGCCAGCCGCGCCGCCGGCCTGGTCGACCGTCTGCTGGCGGGGGAGACCCTCGCCTTTGCCTCGGATGCCGGCATGCCGAGCGTGTCCGATCCCGGCCAGGCGCTGGTCGAGGCGGCGCGTGAGGCCGATGTGCCCGTCGAAGTTATTCCCGGGCCCTCTGCTTGCGTCACGGCACTCGTTTCGTCCGGCATTCCCTGCGAGCATTTTTTCTTCGAGGGTTTTTTGGGCCGAAAGCACGGCGACCGTGTGCGCCGTTTGCAGCGCCTTGCCGTGGTGCCCGGCGCGCTCATCTTCTACGAGTCTCCACATCGCATCGTGGCGACGCTCGAGGCCGTGGCGGAGGTCTTTCCCCAGCGTGAGGTTGCCGTCTGCCGCGAACTCACCAAGCTGCACGAGGAGGTCTTGCGCGGGCCCGCTGCCCAGCTTGCCGAGGAGCTGCGTGCTCGCGGCGAGGTAAAGGGCGAGATTGCGCTGGTCATCGCGCCGCCGAGCGAGGACGAAGAGGCCGGTATCGCGCCGGTTGGCGCAGCGGCAGTAGATCCCGATGAGGCCCTGCGCGCGGATATCCGCGCCGCGCTCGAGGAGGGGGAGCCCGCCTCTGCGGTGGCCAAGCGCCTGTCTCAGAAGTATTCGCGCCGCAAGCGCGATGTCTATGCCATGGTGCTCGATATGCAATAGATGGAGGATATCCAGCCCTTGCGCTAGAATCATCCTCTGTATGCAACGTTTTTCTGGAGGACAAACCCCATGGATCAAAGCAAGCCTTCGTTCTTTATCACGACGCCCATCTACTACGTCAACGCCGATCCGCACCTGGGCACGGCTTATTCCACCATCATCGCCGATGTTCAGGCTCGCTATCGCCGCTCCGCCGGCTATAACGTCAAGTTCCTGACCGGCATGGACGAGCACGGCGAGAAGGTCGCCGAGGCCGCAGCCAAGCACAACATGACGCCGCAGGAGTGGACCGACAGCCAGGCCCCGCACTTCAAGGAGCTTTGGAACAAACTCGAGATCTCCAACGACGACTTCATCCGCACCACCGAGCCGCGCCAGCATCATGCCGTGCAGTACCTGTGGGAGCGCATGAAGGAGTCCGGCTACCTGTATAAGGGCAGCTACGACGGTTGGTATTGCGTGCCTGACGAGACCTACTTCACCGACACGCAGGTCCAGAAGGGTGACGAGGAGTACGGCAGCGTCGGCCAGCACCTGTGCCCCGACTGCCACCGTCCGCTCGAGCGCGTGCAGGAGGAGTCCTACTTCTTTAAGCTTTCCGCTTTCCAGGACAAGCTGCTCAAGCTCTATGACGAGCACCCCGACTTTGTCGAGCCCGCGTTCCGTATGAACGAGGTGCGCAGCTTTGTCGAGGGCGGCCTCAACGACCTTTCCGTGAGCCGTACGAGCTTTGATTGGGGCATTCAGGTTCCGTTTGACGAGGGCCACGTGACCTATGTGTGGTTCGACGCGCTGCTCAACTATATGACGGCCGTCGGCTACGGTGTCGACACCGACGAGGCGCGTGCCGAGCTGGCCTATCGCTGGCCCGCGCAGTTCCACATCGTGGGCAAGGACATCATCCGCTTCCACTGCGTCATTTGGCCTGCCATGCTCATGGCCATCGGCGAGGCCCTGCCCGAGCACGTCTTTGCCCACGGCTTCCTGACCGTGCGCAATGCCGAGACCGGCAAGGCCGAGAAGATGTCCAAGAGCCGCGGCAATGCCATCGCTCCGCAGGACGTTATCGACATGCTGGGCGTCGAGGGCTATCGCTACTACTTCATGACCGACGTCGTTCCCGGTACCGACGGCGCCATCAGCTTCGATCGCATGGAGCAGGTCTACAACGCCGATTTGGCCAACAGCTGGGGCAACCTCATTTCGCGCTCGCTCAACATGAGTGCAAAGTACTTTGACGGCTGCGCCCCGGCTAAACCGGCGTCTGCCGACGCGTTCGACAACCCGCTGGCAAAGATCGCCGATGGCCTGGTCGACCGCTACATGGCCAAGATGGACGTGCTCGATTACGGCGGAGCCAAGGATGAGGTCATGGAGCTCATCCACACTGCCAACCACTACATCGAGGACTCCGAGCCTTGGGCACTTGCCAAGGACGAGGCCAAGGCTGATGAGCTGGCGTTTGTGATCTACAACCTGCTCGAGGCCATCCGCATTGCCGCTCACCTGCTGATGCCGCTCATGCCCCAGACTTCTGCCGAGGCTCTGCGCCGCCTGTCCTGCGAGGACGAGGCCGCGAGCGACGACCTCAAGGGCATTTGCGCTTGGGGCCTGCTTGCTGGTGGTCAGCCCGTCGAGAAGGGCGATCCGCTGTTCCCGCGTCTGGCGTAGAGACCGCGCGAGCGCCATATCGGCAATTTGCTGTTTAGCTGTAAGGGCATGGCCACCACGGTCCATGCCCTTTTGTTTCAAGACGCCGCCATCATGCTAAGGAGGCAACCATGACAACTTCGCCTTTGGCAAACCCCACGGCCACCAGGGAGCTGCTAGAGGAGTTTGGCCTTGCGACCAAGCATCGCCTGGGCCAGAACTTTCTAATCGACAATCATGTGATCGAGCGTATCTGCGAGCTTGCCGAGCTTGCAGGTGACGAGCGCGTACTCGAGGTGGGTCCGGGTTGCGGTACGTTGACACTTGCGTTGCTGCAGGAAGCGGCGTGCGTTACGTCCATTGAGGCCGATCCTGAGCTCGAACCGGTGCTCGACGCCCACGCCGCCGACTATACCAACTTCCGCTTTATCATGGGCGACGCGCTTAAGGTGGGCCCGGAGCAGATTGAGCAGGCTGCCGGCGGCGAGCCCACGGTATTTGTCGCGAACTTGCCCTATAACGTGGCGGCGACGATCATCCTGCAGTTCTTCCAGACGATGCCCGCGCTCAAGCGCGCCGTCGTCATGGTTCAAAAGGAGGTTGCCGATCGCATTGCCGCAGTGCCGGGTAACAAGACCTATGGCGGCTATACGGCAAAGCTCGGCCTGTATGCGCAGGTGACGGGTCGCTTTGAGGTGCCGCCGCGTTGCTTTATGCCGGCGCCGCACGTGGACTCGGCCGTCGTGCGTATCGACCGTGTTGACGGCGTGGTGCCCGAAGGACTCGATTGCGAATTTGTGGCCCACGTGATTGATGCTGCATTTGCTCAGCGTCGCAAGACCATCCGCAATTCCATGAGCGCCAACGGCTTTACCAAGGACGTGCTCGATGCCGCCTTTGAGGCTTGCGGTATCGCATCCACCACGCGCGCCGAAACGCTTGATGTTGCCGACTTTGTCCGCCTGGCCCAGGAGCTAATCCATGACGCTTAATGCCGAACGCGTGACGTTTACCAAGAAAAAGAAGACGGTTGCTTGTCCCGTGCCCTTGGCGCCGCTTGCCGACACGCATGCACATCTGCTTTCGTTCTGGGGCAAGGATGTGCCCGAGACGCTCCTGCGTGCCAAAGCCGCGGGCGTCGACCTGTTGGTGACGATGCTCGACCCCATCGCCGACAAGCGCAGCGTGACGGACTATAGCGACTGGCTCGTGCGCGAAATTCTGCCGATGCAGGATATCCCGCAGATCAAGTATCTTGCCGGCGTGCATCCGTATGGCGCGCCGGACTATACCGACGACGTTCACGCACAGGTCGTTGCCGCACTCGATGACCCCTTATGCGCCGGTATTGGCGAAATCGGCCTGGACTACCACATGGACTATGACGACGATATCGCGCCGGCACCCCATAACGTGCAGATTGACTGCATGGCGCGCCAGCTCGAGCTTGCCGTGTGCCGTAACGTGCCGGTGGAGCTGCATCTGCGTCACGAGGACACGGACCAGGAGCGAACCTCGCACGCGGACGCCTACAACGTGCTTCGTGAGGTGGGCGTGCCCCAGGCCGGTTGTGTGCTGCACTGCTTTGGCGAGGACCGCGCCACGATGGAGTGCTTTGTGGAGCTGGGCTGCTATATCGCCTATGGCGGTGCGGCCACCTTTAAGCGCAACGACGACGTGCGCGAGGCATTTGCGGCAACCCCACTCGATCGAATTTTGTTCGAGACGGATTGCCCGTATATGGCTCCGGAGCCCATCCGCGGTCTTGAATGCGAGCCCGCAATGATCTCCATTACGGCAAACACGCTGGTCAACGACCGTGTCGATCGTACCGGCGAGGATGCTGAGGCAATCGCGCGAGCAGCTTGGGAAAATGCCTGCAAACTTTTTCAAAAATAGTTCTTGCGTTCGCGATGGCGCTCCGTTATTCTAATTCCTGCACGCGGGCGTGGCGGAATTGGCAGACGCGTACGGTTCAGGTCCGTATGGGGGCAACCCCATGAAGGTTCAAGTCCTTTCGCCCGCACCATTGATTGAAAGAGCTCCCAGCAATGGGAGCTTTTTTGTTATGGGCCGTTTTGGCAGATTTGACATATCGATTTCGCGCGGTAGATGTCCCTGTGGTCAAAAAGTGGCAAATATGAGTACTGACATGAAAATAGAGACATTTCATGAAGCCATTTTTGCTCATTTTGCGCAACAGATGTACGCTAATTTGGCTCAACCTTGAGACAAAATGAAGTAATTTCGATAGACCTCGGGTTCAACGAGGCGATTTTGACCCAAATACGCTGTTACTAAACTGGTAACAGTACTCATATTTGGCCTTTTTTGACCACGGGTCCTCTTGTTGGTGTCACACAGCTGCTTCGTGCGGGTATCCTAATGCCAACGTGTGCCTATCAGAGGAGAGACCATGCTGTTGTCCGGTATCATCGCTGCCCTTACCAGCCTTTTGATTCCCATCATCATTCTGTTGCTGCTGCTTCCCAACGCCTGCTACGTCGTTGAACAGCAGCATGCCGTGATCATCGAGCGTCTGGGCAAGTTTAACCGCATCGTCAACGCGGGCTTCCACATGAAGGTGCCCGTGATCGACCGCAAGGCCGCCACGGTGAGTCTGCGAACCATGAAAAACGGTTTTGGCATCGACGTTAAGACCCAGGACAACGTGACCATCGGCCTTGAGGTCTCTGCTCAGTACCACGTGAGCTATGACATGGGCGCCGGCCCGGCAGATTCGGGCATCTACAAGAGCTACTATATGCTGCAGGAGCCCGTCGACCAGATGCGTGACTTCATCACCGACGCCCTGCGCTCTTCGATTCCCGTCTACACACTCGATGAGGTCTTTGCCAAGAAGGACGACATCGCCAAGGATGTCAACGCTACCGTTTCCGAGCAGATGGCCGCCTACGGCTTCACCCTCGTGTCGACGCTCATCACCAAAATCGCACTGCCGACCGAGGTTGAGAACTCCATGAACGACATCAACGCCGCCCAGCGCAAGCGCGCTGCGGCACAGGAGCTCGCTGAGGCAGACCGCATCAAGCGCGTCACCGAGGCGACCGCCGAGGCTGAGGCTATGGAAAAGGCGGGCGAGGGCATCGCCAACCAGCGCAAGGCCATCGCGCTGGGTATCAAAGATTCGCTCGAGATCATCCAGGAGACGGGTGTCGGCAATGACGAGGCCAACCAACTGTTCATGTTTACGCAGTGGTCCGAGATGATGACGGAGTTCGCTCGCACGGGTAAAACCTCGACGGTCGTGCTGCCGAGCGACTTTTCGCAGTCGGCCTCGATGTTCGAGCAGATGCTGGCCGCCGGCAAAGTTCAAAACGATTCGAAGGAGTAGACGCGCGTGAAATACACCGTCGTTTGCGTCGGTAAGCTCAAGGAGCGCTTTTGGAAGGACGCGTGCGCTGAGTACGCCAAGCGCCTAGGTGCCTATGCCAAGGTTGATATCCGCGAGGTGGCCGATATCGATCCGGCTAAGGCGGGCGGCGTGGATGCCGCGCGCGACAAGGAGGGGGCGGCGATTCTTGCTGCCTTGCCGTCTCGAGCGCATGTGATCCTGCTGGCCATTGAGGGCAAAGAGCGCTCGAGCGAGGAGTTTTCGGCGCGGCTCGATGATCTTATGCTGCGTGGTAACAGCGACATCGCCTTTGTGATTGGCGGATCGGACGGCGTGAGCGATGACGTGCGCGCCCGCGTCGACGAGATGCTCAGCTTTGGACGCATTACCTTGCCGCATAACCTGGCGCGCGTGGTGCTGCTGGAGCAAATCTACCGCGCCTGCAAGATCAGTCGTGGCGAGCCGTATCACAAATAGGTCGGCAATACGAAACAATGGCGTGGGACAATACCTTTCGTTTTGAGGAATGTGTCTGGAAGGACTATGAGATATGAAGATTGGATTTGTCGGTTTTGGCAATATGGCGAGCGCTATGGCCGATGGCTGGATCGCTGCCGGTGTAGCTGTGAGCGACATGTGCGCCTGCGCGGGTCGCTACGACGCACTGGTTGAGCGCTGCGAGGCGCGCGGCATGGTCGCCTGTCACGATGCCGCCGAGGTTGTCGCCGCATCCGATATCGTGGTCGCTGCGGTCAAACCGTACATGATCGAGAAGGTATTCGCCCCGCTCAAGGACATTCTTGCCGACAAGGTCGTTCTGTCGGTTGCCTGGACTTGGGACAGTGCCAAGTGGGAGCAGGTCCTGCCGGGCGTCGCGCACATCTCGACGGTGCCCAACACACCGGTTTCGGTGGGCGAGGGCGTCATCGCCTGCGAGAAGGCTTCCACGCTTAGTGATGAGCAGAGCGCAGTGGTGCTTGATCTGCTTGGCAAGCTCGGTGCGGTGGTCGAGCTCGATACGAGCCTGCTGTTTGTGGGCGGCACGGTGGGTGGTTGCGCTCCGGCATTTGTCGCCATGGCAATCGAGGCCCTGGGCGATGCAGCGGTCAAGCACGGTATCCCGCGTGCCGATGCCTATCGCATTGTGAGCCAGATGGTGCTGGGTACGGCAAAGCTGCAGCTTGCAACTGGCCAGCATCCTGCGGCGATGAAGGATGCCGTATGCTCGCCCGGTGGTGCCACCATCAAGGGCGTCGTTGCGCTCGAGGACGCCGGCATGCGCAGTGCCCTGGTCAAGGCAATCGACGCAACTCTCCAGTAAAACCTGCCATTTAGGGACAGGTTTATTTTGGCAGGTTTTTCCTGCGGTTTTGTCGTATGTGCGAAAAGCGCCCCGCAACTGGCTCAATTCCAGTTGCGGGGCGCTTGCGTTTGCCCAGATAAAACCGACCAAAATAAACCTGTCCCTTTTTGGCAGGTTAGTCCCAGAAGCTGTCTTCCTCATCCTCGGACTTGGGTCCGCGGTCGACGTACATCTTATGGGTACGCTTCTCCATTACAAAGGCAAGAATCGCAAATAACAGGATGCCGCCGGCGAAAAGGATGGCAAAACCGGTGCGGGTGCCAAACAAAAAGGAAAAAACTGCGTCCATTGGGTGCCTTCTTGCGTAGTTGAGTTGGGTCGTAAACGCTCATAAGTATATACTTGCCCATACATGTACAAGGTTGCAACCTAAATGGAATGTATATCGCCGGAGGATCTAATGCTTGATATCAAGTTTGTTCGCGAGAACCCCGATGCCATCGATGTCGCCATGGCTAACCGCCAGACGTCTTGGGATCGCGAGAAGTTCTTTGAGCTCGACGACGAGCGCCGTGCCGTCATCACCGAGGTCGAGGAGCTCCAGGCTACGCGCAATGCCGAGTCCAAGAAGATCGGCGCCCTGATGAAGGAGGGCAAGAAGGACGAGGCCGAGGCCGCCAAGGAGGCCGTGCGCGCCGTCAACGAGAAGATTGACGGTCTGGCCGAGCGCCGCACCGCTCTCGAGCAGGAGCAGTACGGCTTCATGGCTCACCTGCCCAACATTCCGTGCGATGCCACCCCGTACGGTAAGGACGAGGACGAGAACATCGAGCGTCGCCGCTGGGGCACCCCGCGCGAGTTCGACTTCGACTTTAAGCCGCACTGGGATCTGGGCACCGATCTGGACATCCTCGACTTCGAGCGTGGCAACAAGCTCTCCGGCAGCCGCTTTACCGTTCTCGGTGGCGCCGGCGCCCGCCTGGAGCGCGCCCTCATCAACTTCTTCCTCGATACGCACACCAGCCGTGGTTTTAAGGAGTGGTGGCCGCCCATCGTCGTCAAGCGTCAGACCATGTTCGGCACGGGCCAGCTGCCCAAGTTCGAGGACGACGCCTACCACGTCTCGGGTGACAACTTCCTGATCCCCACCGCCGAGGTCGTGCTCACCAACCTGCACGCCGGCGAGGTCCTCGACGCCGACACCCTGCCGCGCCGCTACACCGCCTTCACCCCCTGCTTCCGCGAGGAGGCCGGTTCCGCCGGTCGCGACACCCGCGGCATCATCCGTCAGCACGAGTTCGACAAGGTCGAGATGGTCAAGTTCGCTAAGCCGGAGGAGTCCGACGAGGAGCTCGAGAGCATGACCGCCGAGGCCGAGTACCTGCTGCAGCAGCTGGGCCTTCCGTATCGCGTGATTAGCCTGTGCACCGGCGACTTGGGCTTCTCTGCCCGTCAGACCTACGACGTCGAGGTCTGGCTGCCGAGCTACAACGCCTACAAGGAGATCAGCTCCTGCTCCAACTGCGGTGACTTCCAGGCTCGCCGTGCCAACATCAAGTATCGCGACCCCGAGAACTTCAAGGGTTCGCGCTACCTGCACACTCTCAACGGTTCCGGCCTGCCGGCCGGCCGCACCATGGCCGCCATTCTGGAGAACTACCAGAACGCCGACGGCACCATCACGATCCCCGAGGTCCTGCGTCCTTACATGGGCGGTCTCGAGAAGATCGAGCCGGTCGCGTAAGTTGGCTGCATAGGGGATATGCAAGGGCGCTCCTTCGGGGGCGCCCTATTTCGTGCGCAGGTCCATACCATGCCGTGCGGACAGCTCAATAGAAAACACACGAACAACTGTTCTGTATACAGCCATCTACCTGCTATGCTTTTGCTAAATAAGAGCGAGAGAAAGGGGACGCGATGGAGTTGTTTGATGATCGGGTGGTTTTGTTTGAGAGCGACGAGGGCGGGGAGTACCTGCTTGTAACGTGTGAGCCGTCTGGCATGGGTGGCCTGGTGGTTCGGCAGGCGAGCGAGGGCCCGTTGACCCAATGGTGCTTTGAGGAGTCGCCGCATGTGGTCGAGACCTTTGTGACGCACGAGGGGCTTGTGGCGCTGGAGCACTTCTATGGAGTTGGGACTTCCAACCAGGTCGCGCGCATGCTGAGCATCTCGTTTGCCGATTATGACTGTGCCCAGCGGGTGAGATCGCTCCTGAGGGAACTTGATGCTAAGTTTGACGTGATCGAAAAGCCAATCGATCGTACGGGGAACGTCGGTATGTGCGGAGCAGCATGACAAAACTGCGTTTCACAAAAAAGTTTGAGATTGTGCTTGACTCCAATAAGCTAAAGTGGTTTTATATGTCTTGCGCTGCGGCGTTACCTCAGCTGGATAGAGGGTCTGACTACGAATCAGAACGTCATAGGTTCGAATCCTATACGCCGCACCAATTGAACTTGAAGCCTCCGGCAACAGGGGCTTTTCTTTTATGGCGGTATCCCATGGATTCGAATCTCGGTCGAGGCGCGGGCGTAAAGAAAACGCGGAGCGTTTTTAGCCCGCGGGCGAGCACGCCGGCAGGCGGGCGAAGCCGGTGCGGATCCGCGAAGCGGATGCGCGGAATCCTATACGCCGCACCATTTGAGATTAAAGCTCCCGGCAACGGGGGTTTTCTTTTGCGCCGGCTTGAGTGCTTTCGTCCAAAGGGACGATTTCCTGTCGACTCGTGTAAGATTCCGAGTAGATGTCGCGACTTATTCGCGACCACTCCTTCTTCAAGCGACCGATCAGGGTGATACTTCGTGGCAGAGCGTCCGACATACAAGCTCAGGTTTCTCGATCCTAAGAAGCGCTTTCCGGCGATGCCCGAGCAGCCTGCGGGACGCTCATATGGCGTGGTCTGGAAACTCTTTGACGAGGATCAGCATGAATCTTGTTATGTCGTCGAGTTCGTTGGCAAAAGTCATGTGTCGCTTTTGGGCTACGTAAGCGTTTCGGGTGAGGTGTACAAGGTGGACCGCCCCGTCAGCGAGGCTCCGCTGCCCAACGATCCCGACATGGAACTGGTCCTTGACGAGTCGGATTCCAGTATTGGTGAGATTATGGTAAGGGAAGCCAACGGTGCAATGCGCGCGTGTGCGCAAACTGCCGGCTCTCCCGAAGGCCCCATGCGCGAGCAGTCCGACCACGAGACATGGAATTCGACCCGCGCCCTTCCTTACGGCGAGTTCATGGCCTCGATGTTCTTGCGTTACGTGATATTTGCCAACTCCGAAAGCGCTATTGTGAACACGGCGGACGCCGGCGGACTCGACGAGGGTATGCAAAACGTTGTCGACAAGATCAAGCTCGTAAAGTTGTCCGAGCCGGTCGAGGTGTTTTTGGGCTTTAACACGGCACCGCTCCCCGATGCTATCGAGACGCTGCTTTACCGCGTTGACCATGCCGAGAATCCGAGCGGTATCGAGCGCTATGCCGCCGCCCTTATGAGCGAAATTGACTTGCCCCGCCTGCGCACCATCGCTGCCAAGTCCGAGATGAGCCTGGCTCGCATTGATCGCTCAAAGATTTTCTATCTCAATTTTGATCGTAGCCTGTTGGACCAGGACGAGATTGACATGCTGCTTGCCATCGAGTGCCGTCTCAACCGCCTCTCCGGCATCCTTGAGCGCATCGGGGCCGGATTGGTCCCTGCGGCATCCTCGCCGAGCCTTGAGGGCTGCGCGCTCTTTGATGCGTGGCATATCGCCAAGACGACCAACGATGTTCCCCGACTGCTCGATACGGCTTCGAGCGATAACCCGTGGGGCAAACCGGGTACGGTGGCTTGCCGGCCGGGCGGTGAGTGGGATGTGCGTACCCGCTTCGCGCGCATTGTCGAGGCGCTTAACGTGGTCACGCGGCTCGACTATACCTATCGGGCAAACGTTGCCGAGGGGATTATGCTCGTTCGGTTTGGGCAGTCTGTCGTTGATGCCATGCCGCAACGTGAATACGACGCTCAAGATGACGCCTGGCGCGAGCTGGACGAGGATACGCGTGCGATCTGGGCCGCGGAGCACGATGCGCGCGTGGCACTCACGCTTGCGGCAGCGTGTTTTGCCGCAGGCACCTGCATCACGCGCTGCTATGTGCAGATTGCTACTCCCGACAGTGAGCAGGGCGAGCGCGTTGTCGCAACGTATTTCTTTGGGCGCGCGGCCTATCTGGCCGATTGCATGTCTGTCGCCAAGGATCTTGAGAGCATGGACATGGACGATATGCCGTGCAAGCGTGTGCTTGAGGCGTATGAGTCAACCGCTCCGGAGACGATTGAGCCTGCGGAGGTTCATGCTCGTCCGCGTGATGACCATCGCACGCTGCCGCCGACGCTGCGCGATCTGCTGCTTGCCGATACGGCTGACGAGTTGGAGGTCATGGAAGAGGACGACGACCCATACGTGGCCCGTGTTGTTGAATTGCGCGAGCAGGCAAAAGTCGACCGTACGGGTGCTTTTGAAGGCTTTTCCCGTCTTGTCGAGGAGTTGGAGGCTAAGTGCGCGGTCGCCGAGCTTTTGGCGACAGGTCCGGTTCAAACGCAGTTTTGCGATAACCAGCTGGTGCGCATGGTGCTACCGGTGTTGGAAGAAGACCGCTCTGTGCGGATCCTTCGTGCGCCCGATGCACTGTACTTTGCCCAGCACGAGATCTGCAGTTTTTACGCCGAGCAAGAGGACTTTGAACGAGCGCTGCCCGAGGTGCGCCATCTTTACGATCTGGCGCGTTCGTCCATGCAATCGCACTTTGCGCTCATCAACGTGCTTGCGCGTCTGGAGCGCTTTGACGAGATTATCGAGGTGGCGCGCCACGGCCTACGTATTGCCAGCGATCGTTCTGCAATCGGCTACCTGTTCTATCGCTTGGCGTTTGCCTATTGGAATTGCGATCAGCTCGACCTAGCACTGGCTTGTTACCGTCTCGTGCCGCGCGGCGAGGAGTCGGGCAGTAGCGCGCTGGAAGAAATGCAGGGCCTTATGAACGAGATGG
The DNA here is from genome assembly GCA_900541285.1 of uncultured Collinsella sp. Taxonomy (GTDB): domain Bacteria; phylum Actinomycetota; class Coriobacteriia; order Coriobacteriales; family Coriobacteriaceae; genus Collinsella. The sequence goes on along the minus strand of UQJA01000002.1, from coordinate 20,447 downwards.
GCGTCAGCGAGCCTCCGACGTTCGAGGAAGCGGTCGAGACCATCCGCAAGGCTGGACTCGAGCTGCCGCCAGTGTCCGTCGTGACGAATCAGCTGGCAGATGCCGCTGTTCAACTGGTCGACAACGGCTTCTTTTTCCTGGCACGCGGTTGCATCTTCCAAATGTGGCGCACCATGGGCAACGACGAGCTCGGCTCCCTCAACCGCTCGCTGGGGTAGGGGCGAAAACTGCAAGGAGAAAAGGCCGCTAGGCAATTAGAAAATTCCCTCTTGCTCAACTTCGACTGTTTGGTTACTATAGAACGGCTGTTACGGAGAGCTGACCGAGAGGCCGAAGGTGCTCGCCTGCTAAGCGAGTATGCCCCAAAAGGGCATCTGGGGTTCGAATCCCCAGCTCTCCGCCAGTTTAACTTTAAATAAGGGTCCCATCGGGGGCCCTTTTTTATTATCGAGAAAGGGTGCTGGGGATTCGAACCCTCAAAAAAGGAGGCATCCTTTCGGACGCCTCCTTTCAGTGGGCTGATTATTCTTGCGCCCTACACCTCGGGCGCCTTGGCTACGGTCTCGCTCTCTGCCGTGAGCGGGCGGTTGTCGATGCGGCGGCCCAGGCGGTCGAGCTTCACAAGGAGCCACTCGATGGGATTGGGCCCCGAGCCTTCCTCGTCGGCAACCAGGTCCATGACGGCGATCTTGGTGCCGTCCTGCTTGAGCGTAACGCTGCCCACCTTGTCGCCCACATGCACCGTGCCCGAAAGATCGTCGTAGCTAACCTTTTCGGTCACCTCGCCGGCAAGGGAAAACACGGTCGCTTGCGCTGTGGGATCGGCGAGCGTGGCGTCGATCGTCTTATCCGTCCAGTCGGTTTGACCAATGCGTGCCATAAGCGGGTTGCCGTTGGCGGTCTTTTCCTGCGTGTTGGCGATTGCGACCGTCACCTTGTGACCGTAGTACCAATTGGCAAGGGTTGCGGTATCGGTAAAGCGCTGGTCGGTGGTGGTGGAGTTCAAAACGACGGTGTAGATCTCGTCGCCATCGCGGTTGTAGGCACCCGTAAAGCAATAGCCTGCATCGTCGGTGGTGCCGGTCTTGCCACCGATGTTGCCATCTTGGCCCAGCAAATAGTTATGCGTGTCCATGGAATGCGAATGGTCGGTGCCGTCGGCGCCCGTGACCTCGATCCAGGAATCCTCGCTCGCTACGACCTCGCGGATCGTGTCGTTTTTCATGGCCTCCTGCATCATCAGCGCTACGTCGTGTGCGGTTGAGTGCATATCGCCAGCCCACTCATCAAAGTCCAGACCATGCGGGTTTTCAAAAAGTGTGCCGGTGCAGCCGAGCTTCTTAGCGCGCTCGTTCATGGCCTTCACAAATGTGGCCTCGGCGTCTTTGGTCTTAGGGTCGATTTTCTTGCCCACATATTCGGCGAGCACGATGGCGGCGTCGTTGCCCGAGGGAATCATCAGGCCGCGCAGTGCCTGCTCCACGGTAAGCTCGTCGCCTTCGAGCAAGCCGGCGGTCGAATTACCCACGGTGGCTGCGGCGTTGCTCACCGTGACCTTCTCGTCCATCTTGCAATTCTCGACGGTTAGGATTGCGGTCATGACCTTGGTGATCGAGGCAATCTTGACCTGCTCATCGGCGCCGCGGGCATAGTAGACGGTGCCGTCTTTGCCCATGACGAGGGCATTGGTCGCATCGATATCGGGCAGGTTTTCGGCCGAGATGCCGCGCGCATCGGCGGTTTTGCCGCAAACATTGTCGGTCGTGAGCACTTGGGCGCCAGCGACGGTGGGCACGCCAGCGGCAAGGGCGATAGCGCAGACAAAGCCGGCGGCAAGCTGGGCTGAGCGCTTTGCAAAAGAGGTGAGGGTCTTCACAGGTTTCGCTTTCGACGGGATGGTCTCTTCTGGAACTAGAGTATATCGTTTGCCGTCGTCGGCGATCATCGCGTGCGTGCGTGGTCCACATCCGCGCTCGAACGGGCACGAGGGTGCTTAAGGCCGACTTAATCACCCACGCTTGTTGTGTGTGGCGTGCGTCGCCTCGGGCATAATGGAGCGCGAGAGGAGCACGCATGAACGAGCGCATTTTGGTAGTTGATGACGAAAAGGCCATCGCCGACTTGGTTGGTATCTACCTAACCAAAGAGGGCTTTGATGTCCAGATTGCCTATAGCGGGGCCGATGCTGCCAAGGCAATCTTGGAGCAGGAATTCGATCTGGCGCTGCTGGATGTCATGCTGCCCGATATCGATGGCTTTGAGCTGCTGCGTACGATCCGTTCCAGCCATACCTATCCCGTGATCATGCTGACGGCGCGCGATGCCCAGCAAGACAAGATCGAGGGCCTTTCGCTTGGCGCGGACGATTACGTGGTTAAGCCGTTCCGTCCGCTGGAGCTCATCGCGCGCGTGCACGCTCAGCTTCGCCGCTATACCAGCTACGGTAGCCGTGCGCAGGCGGCCGAGTCGCCGACCATTCAGCTCGACGGCTTGGAGATCAACCGCGACGCTCGTTCCGTGACGGTGGACGGTGCGCCGGTACGCCTCACACCCACCGAGTATTCAATCTTGCTGTATCTGGTCGAGCATCGCGGCAGCGTGGTGGCCGTGGAGGACCTGTTCCGCGCGGTGTGGAACGAGGACTTTATGCCCGGCTCCAACAATACGGTGATGGTGCACATTCGCCACTTGCGCGAAAAGATCGGCGACGACGCACAAAAGCCGCGCTTTATCAAAAACGTCTGGGGCGTCGGCTACATCATCGAATAACGCTTTTCGCTTGTGAGGATCTTGATATGACAAAAGACGATAGGCAAGCGTTCGAGGTGCCCGATCGACTCTTTGAATACGTGAGGTCGGTCGTCGACAACCGCGCGCTTGCAACGGTGCTGCTCTTTTTGCTGACCCTGCTGCTGATTGGCATCGACAACATCGCTGGAATCTTGGCGGTGCTGCTTGTCGGCTTTTTGCTAATCGATCGATTTGAGATCGTGCGCCGCTGCATGGTGATTGGCGGCGCCGCGTGGGCCATGACGTTGGCGATTGGCGCCATGGCGCTCGGCGGCATCGAAGGGCCGGTGCTGTTCGATGCCGGCTTTGTATTCAACATGCTTGGCTTTGTGCTGGCGCTTGCCGCGTGCGTGCTGTTCTTGTGCGGCCGCGCCCTGTACTACCAGGGCTACGAACAGGGCGAGCAGCATGCCGATTGTGTGCTGGCCGCTCGTATTCAAGATCGCCTGATCGATCACCCCGACACCTGGGATAACATCGACGGCGACTTCTTGGAGGTCGAGGGCGCCCTTAACCGCGTGCGTGACCGTGAGCGCAAGGTGCAGCAAGCTCTGCGTGACGAGTCGCATCGCAAGGACGATTTGGTCACGTACTTGGCACATGACCTACGCACCCCGCTTGCCAGTGTGGTGGGCTATCTTTCGCTGCTGCAAGAGGCTCCCGAGCTGCCGGTTGAGCAACGTGCGCACTTTACGGGCGTGGCGCTCGACAAGGCGCATCGGCTCGATACGCTCATCGAAGAGTTCTTCGATATCACGCGCTTTGACTTCCACGATATCGTGCTCACGCGCGGCTATGTTGATCTGGGGTTGCTGCTGGCTCAGGTGGCTGACGAGTTCTATCCCATCCTCAACGAGCAGCATAAGGAAGTCCAAGTTGATATTCGCGAGGACCTGACGGTGCTCGTGGATGGCGACAAAATGGCTCGCGTGTTCAACAACATCATGAAAAACGCTATTGCCTATAGCTATGAGGGCTCGACCATCACGATCGAGGCCAGACGCCGGGACGGCGGTGGCGTGCGCGTGCGCTTTATCAATCAGGGCGATCCCATCCCTGAGGCAAAGCTCAAGGTGATCTTTGAGAAGTTCTATCGCCTGGATGCGGCGCGTGCGACCAATCGCGGTGGCGCTGGACTGGGGCTTGCCATCGCCAAGGAGATCGTATGCGCGCACGGCGGTACCGTTGCATGTGAATCGACGCCCGAACACACGATATTCACCATCGAGCTGCCCGCCGCATAGCCAGTGTGCCCTTACAAACACTTGACAATGCGCTCACGTGCATATGAGCCGCGATTCCTACTATCGATACTGCTGAATTGATATCGATGTGGAGGTATGCGGTATGACGGCTGCTGCGGCTGTGGAGCCCACGGAGCTTGAAGAACTCATGAAAGCGCAGGCCGAGGCCGCGCACGAGCGCGAGGTTGGGGATGCGACTCGCCCCACGGCAGAGGATCTTGCCGCCTCGCCGACGCGAATCGATGTCGAGGGCCTCGACCTGTTCTATGGCGACCACCATGCGCTCAAGGACGTGAATATCAAGATCCGCGACAAGCAGATTACCTCGTTCATCGGGCCTTCGGGCTGCGGAAAGTCCACGTTGCTGCGCTGCTTTAACCGCATGAACGACGGCATCAAGGACTGCCGCATCGAGGGCAAGATTGCGCTCGACGGCCAAGATATCCTGGGCGACTACGACATCTGCCGCCTTCGCCAGCGCGTGGGCATGGTGTTCCAGCGCCCCAACCCGTTTCCCATGAGCATCTACGACAACGTCGCGTATGGTCCGCGCGGTATGGGTGTGCGCGATCGCGCTGCACTGGATGAGCTGGTCGAGGACTCCCTTCGTCGCGCTGCGCTATGGGATGAGGTCAAGGACAAGCTCAAAGAGTCGGGTCTGGGTCTTTCGGGCGGCCAGCAGCAGCGTCTGTGCATCGCCCGCGCACTTGCCGTGCAGCCCGACATTCTGCTGATGGACGAGCCGACCTCGGCACTCGACCCTGTGTCGACGCTGGTGGTGGAGCAGCTGGCCTGCGAGCTCAAAGAGACCTGCACGCTCGTGGTCGTTACGCACAATATGCAGCAGGCGGCGCGTATCTCCGATTCGGTCGCATTCTTTTTGCTGGGTGAGCTGGTGGAGCACGCGCCCACCGCGCAACTCTTCAAGAATCCGACCGATCCGCGCACGGCGGATTATTTGACGGGACGTTTTGGCTGATACCATCTAGTAAAGGTACCTTTAGGGTTAAGATGCGGTCATGCCGGCCGCAAAGGGGTTCAACATGATCTATTACGTCGAGGACGATGACAACATCAGGGATTTGACGGTCTACGCGCTGCGCAAGCAGGGGATTGAGGCCGAAGGCTTTTCGTGCGACGGTGAGTTTAAGGCTGCCGTGGCGCGACGGGTACCCGATGCCGTCCTGCTCGACATCATGCTGCCCGATACCGATGGCTTGGCGATTATGCGTCGACTGCGTGCCGATCGCCTGACGGCGACGGTGCCCATCATGATGCTTACCGCCAAGGATACCGAGCTCGACAAGGTGATGGCGCTCGATGGCGGTGCCGACGATTACCTGACTAAGCCGTTTTCGCTCATGGAGCTTGCGAGCCGCTGCCGCGCACTGCTGCGTCGCGGAGGCATGGTCAAGCAGGCGAGCGATGTGCTCAGCGTGGGCGACATCGTGCTCTCGCCCAGCCATCGCGAGGTGACCGTTGCCGGCGAGCCGCTTAAGCTCACCCTGCGCGAGTTCGACCTGCTCGAGTACCTCATGCGCAAGCCCGGCGTGGTTTTTACCCGCGAGTCGTTGCTGCAGAGCGTGTGGGGCTGGGACTTCGACGGCGGTTCGCGCACCGTTGACGTGCACGTGCAGACGCTTCGCCAAAAACTGGGCGAGCATGCCAGCGCCATCGAGACTGTACGCGGCGTGGGCTACCGCTTGGCCGAGCCTTCTGCCGGTGATGGTGCCGAAGGTGACGACACCGCGGCCACCGCATCGGAGGAGTAACCCGTGGTCTTCGCCCCCCAGGGAAAACATACGCTGTCGCACCGCGTTTTTGTGACGATCTTTGTCTGCGCCATGGCGGTTATCTTGGCGTTTACGGTGCTGGGTGCGTTCTTTGTGCAAAACACCTTGGCGGATGCCACGAGTGCCAATCTGGCGCAGGAAACCGAGCTCATTGCTGCCGCTCTCGACGAGCAGCAGGAGCCCATCCCGTTCTTGCGTAGTCTCGATCGCGAGGACTTGCGCATCACGCTGATTAACAAGGATGGATCGGTTGCCTACGACAACGAGGCGTCGCCTTCCACACTGCCCAACCATGGCGATCGCCCCGAGGTCATCGAGGCCTTTGAGAGTGGTTTGGGTTCCGCGGAGCGCGCAAGCTCTACGCTCGACGAGATTATGCTGTATCGCGCCGTCACCCTTGATAACGGCCAGGTCGTCCGCTTGGCGCAGGCCCAGCCTGGTGTTGCGGCGATTTTGCTGTCGATGCTGGCGCCGATGCTGCTTATCGCAGCAGCGGGTGCGGTACTCTCGTTTTTTATGGCGCGCCGTGAGTCCCGTGCCATCATCGCGCCGTTGCAAGAGGTGGATTTGGATCACCCACGCCGTAGCTATGAGCACGCCTATGCCGAGATGGTCCCCATGCTTGAGCGTATCGAGTCGCAGCGCCAGGAACTCAAGCGCCAAATGGCGGTGCTAGCGGACAACGACCGTATGCGCCGCGAGTTCACGGCGAATATCACCCATGAGTTCAAGACGCCGCTTACGGCGATTTCGGGCTATGCCGAGCTAATCGCAAACGGCATGGTCGAAGGCGAGGACGACCTGCGCAACTTTGGCGGTCGCATCTATCGCGAGGCGGGCCGCTTGGCAGCGCTTGTCAACGACATCCTTACGCTGTCTAACTTGGACGAGGCCGAACGTGCAACTGAAGGCGAGGCAGTGCCCATTGGGTCCACGGAGCCTATTGAGCTCTCGCGTGCGATCTACGCGGTTGAGCAGCGTCTTGAACAGGTCGCCCGTCAAGCGAATGTGACGATAAGTCATGAGACCAAGCCTGTGGTCATCGAAGGCGTGTCGCGCTTGATCGACGAGCTCATCTATAATCTGGCAAGCAACGCCATCCGCTACAATCGACCCGGCGGTACGGTTACGTTGCAGTGCGGCACCAACGACGAAGGCCATCCGTTCCTCGCTGTCGCCGACACGGGAATCGGTATCGCGCCTGAAGAACAGGGCAAGGTATTTGAGCGGTTCTATCGCGTGGACAAGAGTAGGTCCAAGGCACGCGGCGGAACCGGCCTGGGGCTTGCCATTGTCAAGCATGCGGCCCTGTATCATCACGCCACGCTCGACCTGTCGAGCGAGTTGGGCGTGGGAACCACCATTACGGTGACGTTTCCCATACAGCAGGACGAGCCATTCGCATAGCGATACAACATAGATATTGATGTAGACGCCGCATTTGACTTTCGGGTGCGGCGTTGTTGTGCAATTTTACGATTGCTTCCGACATTTTTACAGGAGAGCCTGTTTCTTATGTATAGAGTTTGGTCTCGGTAAAAAGATGCGATAACATACGGACAGTTTTGTCAATCCGAACTGGGGAAATGAAAGGCAAGCTGCATGACCCTTCTCGAACTGTTCCAGCTGCTGAAGAAGCACCTCAAGCTGGTCATCACCCTTCCGGTGGTCTGCGCGATCGCCATGGGCATCGTGTCCTTCGTTGCGATGGACAACACCTATACCGCGACGACGAGCATGTACATTCTCGCCAAGACCGACGATAGCGGTCAGATGAGCTACAACGATCTCTCGGCGAGCCAGATGCTTTCCAACGATATCGCCACGCTGCTGGATAGCGATAGCGTTAAGAGCGGCGCCGCCAAAGAACTGGGCCTCACCGATCTGGATGACTACAAGGTGTCTGTTTCCTCCGAGACCACCACGCGTGTCATTACGCTTTCGGTTACCGGCACCGATGCCAAGGAGACGGCTGAGGTCGCAAAGGCCATTGCCAGCTCGGTGAGTACGGTCGCTCAGAACGTCGGCGCTGCCCAGAGCATCAACGTTATCGACGAGGCTAAGACCCCCGAAGCCCCCAGCGGCCCCAAGCGCACGCTGTATATTGCCGTCGCGTTCCTCGCCGGTATCTTTATCGCAGTTGCCTATGTCGTTTTGGCAGACATGCTCAATACCCGCATCCGCGGTGCCGAAGAGGCAGAAGAGCTCCTGGGTATTCCCGTTGTTGGCCGAATTCCGGCTATGAAAGGTGGTAAATAGGCATGGCTAAGGCAAAGAACACCGATAAGCTCGTTGTACAGAATGCCGCCAAGACCCTTCTGGCCAACATCCGCTTTGCGAGCGTGGACGACCCCATTCGCACCATCACCGTTACCTCCTCGATTCCCAACGAGGGCAAGTCTACGGTTTCCATTAACCTTGCTCAGGCAATCGCCACGAGCGGCAAGTCCGTGCTTCTGGTCGAGGCCGATATGCGCCGCAGGTCCCTTTCCGATATGCTCGGCGTTCGTTCGCGCGGCGGACTCTATGCGGTCCTTTCCGAGCAGATCTCCATTGACCAGGCAATTGTCGAGACGGGTCAGAAGAACTTCTACTTCCTCGATGCCGAGCCGCACATTCCCAATCCTGCCGACATCATCGTCTCCCATCGCTTTGCCAAGCTGGTAAAGGCACTGTCCGCCAAGTTCCAGTACGTCATCTTCGACGCTCCTCCGGTCGGCACCTTCATCGATGCTGCCGAGATTGCCAGCTTGACCGACGGCACGCTGTTCGTGGTGCGCGAGGACTTTACCAAGCGCGAAGAGGCGCTCAACGCTATCGCCCAGCTTAAGAAGTCCGAGAAGGTCAAGCTCATCGGTACCGTCATGAATTACTGTGAGACCGAGACCAGCGAGTACTACTATTCTTACTACACCAAGGACGGTAAGAAGGTTAAGAAGGGCTCCGACGATCAGGGCACTTCCAAAAAGGGCATCTTCACCAACCGAGCAAACGTTTAGTTGATTAAGGCTGACCTATGCGTGACATTCATTGCCATATCTTGCCGGGTGTAGACGACGGCGCCGCCGATCTCGAAGAGAGCTTGGCGATGCTCGAGGCTGCCAAGCGGGCCGGTGTAACCAGAATCGTTTGCACTCCTCACTGCCGTGATCCCTATTTTGATTACGACAAGATGTGGGATGCCTTTGAGCTGCTGCGCGATAACGCTGACGGTTTTCCGCTCCAGATGGGCTTCGAGGTCAACCATCGAAAGCTCGTTGAGCTTGGTATCGATGCCGCGGATCACTTGCATTTCGATGGGACCAACGAGTTTCTGCTCGAGCTTTCGACTCATGCCGATGCGTATGCGTTTAGAGAGTACGAGAACACGATTTACGATTTGCAGTGCCGTGGCTACCAGGTGATCATCGCTCATCCTGAGCGCTATCGTGCGGTTCAAAAGGATGTAAGCGTGGCGGAGCGTCTGGTCGATATGGGCTGCAAGCTGCAGGCTTCGGCGGACTTTATTGCCGGCGGTCGCTTTGGTCGCGAGAAAAAGCCGGCACAGCGCATGTTCGATCAGAACCTGTACAGCTTCATCGCGAGCGATGCCCATAACGTGGGTCATTACGACTGCCTGGCGAAGGCTCGCGCGAAGTTTAGCGTGCGCGGAGCTCATTTTCGCTAAAATCTGTCCCTAACGTTCGCATTGAATGAAAGGGCAGCCATGGATATCCAACTTAAGACGGGATGCTTTGATGACGCGGCGTTGGTGCGCCGCGTCGTTTTTATGGACGAGCAGGGCTTCGAGAATGAGTTTGACGCTATCGACGAGGATCCGAACTGCATCCATGTGACGCTCTATGTAGACGGTGAGCTTGCCGGTTGCTCGCGCGTGTTTCCCGAAGAGCTTGAGTGCGCAGCTGACGCAGAGGCTCCGGTGTCGCCGGCGTGCGACTTGGACGAAGACGTCGCGGCGGGGGAGACCTACATTATGGGGCGCGTGGCCGTGCTGCCGAGCATGCGCCGTCGCGGTTTGGCGAGCAAGATTGTCGAGGCCAGTGATACGTGCGCGCGTGATGCCGGCGCCAAGCTCATTAAGCTGCACGCGCAGGAATACGTGCTACCACTCTATGCCAAGGCGGGCTACGCGCAGATTGCCCCGGTGGACTACGAAGACGAGGGCCAGCCCCATGCTTGGATGGCTAAGCGCGTAGATGGCAGATAGGGACGTTCCTTTCCTGTCGGCAGTCGGGGATACTCCTTGGCAATTGGCGCATCAAAGCGTTTGGACATACAGTTTTTCGATTCCGTATGTATATATGCGCGCTAATGGGTTATAAAATCTAAGTCTGAACATAGCAGGTCTGCGATGCGGCTCGGGCAACCGGGCCGTTTTTGCGGACGGGGGTGGCGCGAAAGGACTGCACATGCGTCAATTTAAGACCGAGAGCAAAAAACTGCTCGACCTCATGATCAACTCCATCTACACCAATAAGGAAATCTTCCTGCGCGAGCTTATCTCTAACGCGAGCGACGCCGTCGACAAGCTCAACTTTAAGAGCCTGCAGGACCCGAGCGTCAAGCTCGACCAGGGCGACCTGGCTATTCGCGTCTCCTTCGATAAGGACGCCCGCACCATTACCATTTCGGATAACGGCATTGGCATGACCGCCGAGGAGCTCGAGCGCAATCTGGGCACCATCGCCCATTCCGGCTCCGAGGAGTTTAAGACCGAGAACGCCGAGCAACAGGGCTCCGATGTCGACATCATCGGCCAGTTTGGCGTGGGCTTCTACTCTGCCTTTATGGTTGCCAGCCACGTAAAGGTTGTCAGCCGCGCCTATGGCGAGGACACCGCTCACGTGTGGGAGTCTGATGGTCTTGAGGGTTACACCATCGAAGACGGCGAGCGCGCCGAGCACGGCACCGATGTCATCCTGACGCTGCGCGAGAACGAGAAGCTCGACGCCGACGGCGAGGCCGAGACCTACGATCGTTTCCTGACCGAGTGGGGCCTCAAGAGCCTGATTCAGCAGTACAGCAACTATGTGCGTTACCCGATCCAGATGATGGTGTCCAAGAGCCGCCAGAAACCCAAGCCCGAGGACGCCGGCGACGATTACAAGCCCGAGTACGAGGACTACCAGGAGCTCGAGACCATCAACTCCATGACGCCGATCTGGAAAAAGCGCAGCTCCGACGTTGAACAGAAGGATTACAACGAGTTCTACAAGTCCACGTTCCACGACTTTGACGATCCCGCGCGCACTATCAGCTTCCATGCCGAGGGTACGCTTGAGTACGATGCGCTGCTGTTTGTGCCGGGTCGCGCCCCGTTCGATCTGTACAGCAAGGACTACGAGAAGGGCCTGGCGCTCTACAGCTCCAACGTTCTGATTATGGAGAAGTGCGACGACCTGCTGCCCGACTACTACAACTTTGTCCGCGGCGTCGTGGATTCTGCCGACGTGTCGCTCAACATCTCGCGCGAGACGCTGCAGCAGAACCGTCAGCTCAAGGCCATCGCCAAGCGTGTGGAAAAGAAGATCACCGCTGACCTTGAGGATATGCGTGACAACGACCGCGAGGCCTATGAGAAGTTCTTTGAGAACTTTGGTCGCGGTCTTAAGTACGGCATCTACTCGAGCTACGGCATGAAGGCCGATGAGCTCGCCGACCTGCTGCTGTTCTGGTCTGCCAAGGAGCAGAAGATGATTACCCTGGCCGAGTATGCCAAGGGTATGCCCGAGGACCAGAAGGCCATCTACTACGCCGCCGGCGACTCGCGTGAGCGCTTGGCCAAGATGCCCGTGGTGAAGGGCGTGCTCGAGCGCGGCTATGACGTGCTGTTGCTGACGCAGGACGTGGATGAGTTCACCTTCCAGGCTATGCGTGAGTACGTTGCCGCCGATATGCCTAAAATCTACGAGGACGACGCCGCCCGCGAGGCTGCCGAGAAGGCCGTTGCCGACGGTGCTGAGCCCGAGGTCGAGGATCGTCACCTGGAGCTCAAGAACGTCGCGACTGGCGATCTTGATCTGGCGACCGAGGACGAGAAGAAGGAGGCCGAGGACGCCACCAAGGAAAACGAGGACCTCTTTAGCGCTATGAAGGAGGCGCTCGGTGACAAGGTCGAGAAGGTCGCCGTCTCTGCGCGCCTGACCGATGCTCCCGCGTGCATCACCACCGAGGGCCCGCTTTCGCTCGAGATGGAGAAGGTGCTCCAGAAGGGGCCCGAGGGCGCGCCCGACGGCATGCCAAAGAGCCAGCGCGTGCTCGAGCTCAACGCCAAGCACCCGGTCTTTGACAAGCTTGTCGCTGCCCAGAAGGCAGGCGACGCCGACAAGATCAAGCAGTATTCCGGTCTGCTCTATGACCAGGCCCTGCTGGTCGAGGGCATCCTCCCCGAGGACCCCGTGGCCTTTGCGGCGGCTGTCTGCAACCTTATGTAGTTACGGCGTTTTACCAAACGCCGTAAACTGTCGACGCTGCAAGCCCGCCAGAGCGGCAATCTGCCTTTCAACTTCGGCGGCATGATCAGAAGATCAATGCCGCCTTGTTTCAAGGCACCTTGCTCGCTCTGGCGGGCTTTCGCTGTCTGCGCCAAAACATCGACGTTACCGTGGTCCAAACTAGTCGTTGGGGACGTCCTTAAATGACTAGTCGTTTAAGGACGTCCCCAATGACTAGTCGGATTGATAATTTGTGCGGGTTGTGGTTTTGTGACCTGCTGAAATTTAAGATACTGTACAACTGTACGTTAACTCATCTTCGTAGTATATTGCTACCCGCAAAACTCAGCACCATTGTGCCGTGAGGCACTAAAGCGCCTACGTACAATGGTTGTCGATAGTACGATTCGATTCAACGACAGGATGGATGGTCCAAGCGTGAGTCTCGGCAGCAAACTATCCAACGCAAAGGTATCCTTTGCGATCTTTAAGCGCGACATCAAGCGATTGCTCGTGAATCCCGTCGCCTTGGTGGTTACCCTCGGCGTGTGCGTTATTCCCTCGCTGTATGCCTGGTACAACATCGTGGCAAACTGGGATCCGTACGGAAACACCCAGGGCATCAAGATTGCCATCGCCAACAACGACCAGGGCACTCAGAACGACCTGGTGGGCGAGCTCAATGCGGGTGACAAGGTCGTCGATCAGCTCAAGGAAAACGATCAGCTGGGCTGGACCTTCGTCGACTCGGCGGCAGATGCCAAAGAGGGTGTCGAGAGCGGGGAGTACTACGCCGCCATCGTGATCCCCAAGAACTTCTCCGACAATCTTGTCTCGATGCTCGATGGCAATTACCGCCAGCCCAAGCTTACGTATTACGTTAACGAGAAGAAGAGCGCCATTGCGCCCAAGGTGACCGATACCGGTGCCAATACTATCGAGGAGCAGATCAATTCGGAGTTTGTCTCCACGGTGGGCGAGACCGTGGCGGGTATCGCCAAAGATGCCGGCATCGATTTTAAGGATAAGACCGCCCAGGTTCAGGATTCGCTGACGAGTTCGGTGTCCGAGGCATCCGGTACCTTGAGCGAGGTTCGCGATTCGATCAACGACATGAACACCGCTATTGACAAAACGAGCGGTGCTATCGTCTCGGCGGATGGGGCGCTGGCCGGTTTGCAGGGTCAGACGCCTTCGCTGACTCAAGCGATCTCCCAAGGCAACGACCTGTTGGGCGAAGCGCGCACCACCGCGGGCAAATCGATTACCTCGCTCTCTAAGGCGCTTTCGGAGGGAAGTGTTGCACTGTCTAAGACGTCGGCTTCGGCGAACGCTGCGGTCGGAAAGATGACGGGCGCCTTGACGTCTACGACCACTCGCATCGACAACTCGCTCGAATCGCTTCAAATGACAATTAACCACAACAACGCGCTGATCGACCGCCTGCAGGAGTTGGTGGACAGCGTGCCGACGGGTTCGGAGGAAATCAACGCGCTCATCGCGTCGACGATCGATGCGCTTCGAGGACAAAACGAAAGCCTCCAGGCCGTCAAGGACAATCTCTCGGCGCAGTCGAGTGCTATTGCGAATGACGCTTCGGCCGTTTCGAGCGCCAGCGACGCTATCAAAACTGCAATTCAGACCGGCACGACCAACATTAGCCAGGCTCAGACGGATCTTGGTCAAAATGCGCTGCCGAAGGCTTCCAGCGCGCTCGACTCTTTCTCGGTTGTATCGGGCGACCTAACCGGTATCGTGTCGGGCCTCACGCCTACAATCGCCAATGCGCGCGGTACGCTATCGCAGCTCGATGCCACGCTCAAGCAGGCCAAGAGCACGCTGTCCCAGACCGATGCCTCACTTGCCAAGGTTCAGGACAAGCTTGCGACCGCCGCTAACGACATCGCGGCGCTGCAGACCTCCGAGTCCATGGGCGAGCTGTCTGATCTGATGGGCGTCGATGTCAATGACGTGGCAGATTTCATGGCATCTCCGGTTGAGTTGACGTCCAAGTCGATCTATCCGGTCAAGAGCTTTGGTTCAGGCATTGCTCCCTTCTACACTAATCTGGCGCTTTGGGTGGGGGGTTACGTACTCATCGCCATCTACAAGCTCGAGGTCGATCGCGAGGGCATTGGCAGCTTTACCGCGCGCCAGGGCTACTTCGGCCGTTGGATGCTCCTGGTGATCTTGGGCGCGCTCCAAGCCATCATCGTGACGGTGGGCGATCTGGTGATTGGCGTGCAGTGCATCAATCCGCTGCTGTTCGTGCTGGGTGGCATCGCCATCTCGTTTACGTACGTCAACATCATCTATGCGCTGTCCACCACGTTTAAGCATATCGGCAAGGCTATCGGCGTCATTCTTGTCATCGTGCAGATTCCCGGTTCGTCGGGCATGTATCCCATCGAGATGATGCCCGGCTTTTTCCAATGGCTGCATCCGCTGCTGCCCTTTACCTACGGCATCAATCTGCTGCGCGAGACCGTCGGCGGCATGTACTCGTTCAACTACCTGTTCAACCTGTGCATCTTGGGCGTGTTCCTTGCCATCGCACTCTTTATTGGCTTGCAGCTGCGTCCGTTACTGCTCAACCTCAACCTACTCTTTGACAAGCAGCTTTCCACGACAGGCCTTATGATCTGCGAGTCCAATGACCTGCCGCGCCAGCGCTATTCGCTGCGTACAGCAATGCGCGTCATGCTCGATTCCGATTCGTACCGTCGTGAGCTGCTCGACCATGCGGTGGCTTTTGAGCATCGTTACCCGTACTACATCAAGGGCGGCTTTGCTGCCGTGGTGGGCGTGCAAGTGCTGATCTTTGTGCTCTCGACGGTTCTCGATGTCGACAATAACGGCAAGATTATCTTGCTGGTCATTTGGATTATCTCGGTCATTGTCATTTGCGGCTGGCTGATCAATATCGAGTACATCCGCGCAAGCCTCAACACCCAGATGCGCATCTCGGCGCTTTCGGACGAGGACCTGCGCCGCGAGATGCGCGAGCACACAGCGGCGATCCCTGCCGCCCGTCGTATGTTTGGCCTGAATGCCAGCGAGCGAGGCTCTAAATCCAAGGATCAGGATGCCGACCAGTCCATTCGCCACGATATGCACCATGTGCCCGCGAACGGGGACGACACGTTTGTGATGAATGAGGATAGCGCCCCGTTTGGCAAGCACTCAAAAGGAGGTGAGGCATAAATGAAGAACATCCTGCATCTGTTTAAGCGCGACGTCCAAAACGTGTCTCGCTCCGTGATCGGCATGGTTGTCGTGATGGGCCTCATTATCGTGCCGTGCCTGTACGCGTGGTTTAACATCGCCGGCAGCTGGGACCCGTACGGCAACACCGGCAATCTTAAGATCGCCGTGGTCAATACCGACGAGGGTTACGAGAGCGACCTGATTCCCGTCGAGATCAACGTGGGCGAAAACGTTACCGCCGCTCTGCGTGGTAACGAGAACTTTGACTGGGTTGTGCTCAACAATCGCGATAAGGCTATCGACGGTGTTAAGTCGGGCGCTTACTATGCGGCCGTCGTAATCCCCAAGAGCTTTAGCTCCGACATGATGACGCTCTTCTCGACCGACGTGAAACACGCCGATATCGAGTTCTATGAGAACCAGAAGGCCAACGCCATCGCACAGATCGTGACCGAGAAGGGCTCGAGTGCCGTTCAGAGCCAGGTTAACGAGACCTTTACCAAGACCATCACGACGATCGGTCTTAAGACGGTGTCCAGCCTGCTCGATTACATGAGCACCGACCAAGTGAGCAACTTTATCGCCAACCTGTCCTCGACGCTTGGCGACTCGGTTCAGGACCTGCAGGACATCAAGGCCAGCGCGACTTCGCTTGCGGGCATTTTGAGTTCGACCTCCGATTCGCTGACGTCGGCGGGCGGCCTGCTCAAGCAAACCGGGACCACCGACCAGTCGGTGAAGCAGCTGATGGAGCATGCCGAGAGCGGTATTGCTGATTCCGAGCAGGCGCTCAAGGCAGCCAGCGATGCCATCGATGCGGCGATTGATGGAAGTGCCGGTTCGTTCGACAACGTGTCCACCGAGCTCGCAAAGGCCTTTGACGCCGCGAACCAGCATGTCGATCTGACGGTATCGCAACTCAACGATGGCGCCGCGTCGCTCAACGCGCGTGCCGATGAGATTGACGCTGCGGCCGATAAGCTCCGCAGCCTTGCCGGCCAGGTGAGTAACGACAAGCTCAAGGAAGGGCTTGAGGACGCGGCTGCAGAGCTGGGCAAAATCGCGACGGAGTACCGCAACAATGCCAAGGAGCTGACGAGCATCGCGACGTCGCTCTCGGACAGCATGGCAAAGGTTAACGATGTCCGCGCCGAAACCGACCAGGCGATCGCCGACGCCAAGGCGGGCGTCTCGGGTGCCAAGATTGATTACGATTCCACATTCTCGGTTAAGGCTAAGGAGCTCAAGAAGACCATTTCGGGTGTTTTGGATTCGCTGAACGGCATCTCGAGCGATCTTGATAGCGCTGTTGCCGGTCTAACCGATGCATCCGGTTCGCTGGCAAAGGGCCTCTCCAAGGCTGCAAAGCTGGTCAACAAGGCTTCCGATCAGCTGGGCGAGGCGTCGGACAAGATCAGTGCGTTTAAGGACGAGCTCGACGGCGCCTTGATGTCGGATGACCTCGCCACGATCAAGACAATGATCGGCAACGACCCCGAGGGCCTTGCCGCGTCGCTTTCCGGCCCCGTCGCGCTCGACCGCAAGCCGGTCTATCCGATCCGCAACTACGGTTCGGCCATGGCGCCGTTCTACACGATTCTGTCGCTGTGGGTGGGCTCGATCGTGCTGGCGGCCATGATGAAGGTCTCGGTTGACGATGAGCTCATCAACGAGCTCATCCCCGTGCGCTTGCACGAGATCTACCTGGGCCGCTACCTGTTCTTTGGCGGTCTGGCCCTGCTGCAGGCAACGCTCGTGTGCGCGGGCGACATCCTGTTCTTTGGCATTCAGTGCGACAACCCGCTGCAATTTGTGCTGGCGGGCTGGGTCGCGAGTCTCGTATTCTCCAATATCGTCTACACGCTTACGGTTTCGTTTGGCGATATCGGCAAGGCGCTCGCCGTCGTGCTGCTGGTCATGCAGGTCGGCGGTTCGGGCGGCACGTTCCCCATCGAGATGACGGGCCCCGTGTTCCAGGCGATCTATCCGTTCCTGCCGTTCACCCACGGCATCAACGCCATGCACGCCGCCATGGCCGGTGCCTACCATATGGAGTACTGGATTGAGCTGGGCATTCTGGCGAGCTATCTGATTCCGTCGCTGGCCCTGGGCGTCGTCTTCCGTCGTCCGGTCATCAAAGCAAACGACTGGATTATCGAAAAGCTTGAAAGCACGAAACTTATTTAGTGCAACAGCGTGACATTGACGAAACATCGAGGTTTACTCTGCCGACGCTTTAGTGGGCTGGATTGCGATGCAGTGCTGGTTGTTGCTACAGTAGCGGGGCGTGCCGGGGGTCCGGTGCGCCCTGTTTTTATTTGACCATGAGGCGGCACGCAGCCATACGCGTGCGGACACCACGCCCAGATTGAGTGCGAGGATGCCCTATGGCCCAGAATGCCGTTGATGAAATCGAAAACATGCCCGATAGCCCTGTCGCACGGGAGGACCTGGGCGCCGGCGGCACCTCCCGCGGCGCTGGCGCGCGTTCGCCGTTCTTCTGGAAGGTCTTGTTGCTATCGGTGGCGGTCATCTGGGGTTATTCCTTTACCACCATGAAAGATGCGCTCGACACCATTCCGGTGTTCGAGCTGCTCTACGTTCGCTTCCTTCCGGCTTCGCTGGTTATGTTCGTCATCTTCCACAAACGCATCATCGCGCACTTTAACGCCCGCAACCTTATCGTCGGACTTGGTATGGGCGCACTTATGTGGGGTGCGTACGGTTTGCAGACGATTGGCCTGGCACAGACCACCGCAGGCAAAAGCGCGTTTTTGACGGGCACGTACTGCATCTTGGTTCCGTTTGCGAGCTACGTCCTAAGCGGCGAAAAGCTTACCCGTTACAACTTGGGCGCCGCGTTGCTGTGCCTGGCGGGCATTGGCTTGGTGGCGCTCGATAGCGTCGAGTTCAATGCCGGCGATGCCATTACGCTGGGCGGCGCGATCTTCTTCGCCATCCAGATGGCGGTGACGGCCAAATACGGTCGCAAGATGGACATCAACGTCATCACGTTTTGGATGTTTGTGGGCAATGGCGTCTTGAGCCTGGCAACGTCGCTGCTATTCGAGACTCAAGCGCCCGCGTCCGTGTGGACGCCGAGCTTTATCGGTGTGATGGCGTTTCTCTCGGTGGGCTGCACGTGCGCGGCGCTGCTCATCCAAAACGTCGGCTTGGCGCACGTCCCGGCCTCGACGGGCTCACTGCTGCTTTCGATGGAGTCCCCTTCGGGCGTGTTGTTTTCGGTACTGCTGATGGGGGAGGCGCTCACCTCGCGCCTGCTTGCCGGCTTTGCGCTCATCTTCCTGTCGATTATCTTGAGCGAGACGCATTTCGACTTTTTGCGCCGAAAATCTCGCCCGCAATTGTAAACAA
This sequence comes from uncultured Collinsella sp., assembly GCA_900541285.1. Taxonomy (GTDB): domain Bacteria; phylum Actinomycetota; class Coriobacteriia; order Coriobacteriales; family Coriobacteriaceae; genus Collinsella. The sequence continues at coordinate 1,604 of UQJA01000002.1, read as the reverse complement.
CTTGTTGCGCCGCCCTCTCAGGGCGGCATTTTTTATGTCATGCCCTTACAGTTGTGCCTTGCACTTTACGCTATCAAAGTGCGTGCTGCAAAAACGTTACTGGAGGGCATCTATGGCACCAGCTCTGTCCGATTTTCAACCGCAACCAGCGCCCCAGGCTACCACAGCGGCGCAGACCGCTATCGGCGATGGCCTGGTCAAAGAAGCCCAGGCATTTGCCGATGAGCTTGCAGCATGGCGCCATGATCTCCATCAGATGCCCGAGCTCGGTAACAATCTTCCACAGACGTCTGCCTATATTCAGGCACGCCTGACCGAGATGGACATTCCCTATACCACGCTTGTCGATGGTTCCTGCGTTGTGGGCCTTGTCGGCGCCGGTGCCGCCGCGGCCCAGGGCAATGGCGTCTGCACGGACGAACAGGCTGGTACGGTCATCATGCTGCGCGGCGACATGGATGCGCTTCCCGTTGCCGAGGAATCCGGCGAGCCTTTCGCTTCCACCAACGGTTGCATGCATGCTTGCGGCCACGATATGCACGCGACGGCGCTGCTTGGTGCGGCGCGCCTGCTCAAGGCCCGCGAGGCAGAGCTTGTTGATGCCAACGCCACGGTGAAGTTGCTGTTCCAGCCGGGCGAGGAGACCTTTGAGGGAGCACGCGCTGCCATCGCCGACGGCTTGCTCGAGAGCCCGCGCCCTCAGGCGGCCTTTGCCATGCATGTCAACAGCCAGTCGCCGCTTGGCCTGGTGCTCTACGGCAGTCCGGCGCTCTCGGGCGTGTACGGTTTCCGCATCACGCTGCAGGGCAAGGGCGGCCATGGCTCGAGCCCCGAGATCTGCATCGATCCCATCACGGCCGGCGTCCATGTGCACCTGGCGCTCCAGGAGCTTATCTCCCGCGAGGTGCCGGCGGCCAAGGAAGTCGCACTTACCGTTGGTAAGTTCGCTGGCGGCCTGGCGGCCAACGTCATCCCCGACACCTGTGTGCTCGAGGGAACGCTGCGCGGCTTTGATGTTGAGCTCATGGCTCATCTCAAGACCCGCATCGCGGAGGTCGTTAACGGCGTTGCCGCAACATATCGTACGCCGGCGACCATCGAGACGCTTTCGGATGTTCCGCCGCTTGTGCTCGACAGCGATATGACTCAGGCGTCGCTTGGCTACGTGGGCGCAGTGCTGCCCAAGGCGGCTTTCTTGCCGCTTTTCCATGCCATGGCGAGTGAGGACTTCGCGCTTATCTCGAGCGAGATTCCGAGTGCGTACTTTACCGTGGGCGCGGCCGTAACCGACACTGACGAGCATTTTGCCCAGCATCATCCCAAGGCGCGCTTTAACGATGCCGAGCTGCCGCTCGGCGCCGCGGCCTAGCCCGCCGTCGCTTTGGGCTATATCGCCGACCACCGGTAGCACCCAACCTTGCCTTTCAAGCCTGCGGGCATGGCCGTAAGGCCTATGCCCTTGTCTTTCAAGGCAATCTTGGGCACTACCGGCGCCCGGCGCAGGCTATTCGTTTGTTAAATAAGGAGCAGTATGTCCCAGCAGCGTAAGTTCTTCCCCGGCTGGCTCGTGGGGGGCCCCCGGTTTGTGATCAATACGTAGATCT
>UQJA01000001.1 GCA_900541285.1 uncultured Collinsella sp. | reverse complement strand
GCTGCCCGGAGAAATGTTCTTCTTAGGCGACAAGATGCCCGCCGTTCAGCCACATGCGGCTACCCTTCCATTGTTCGCCGTCGGCTGTTTCAACCGTTGTCTGCGGCGCAACTACCACGCCACCCGAGCCGGTTGTCGCGGCTGGCTTGTACTGCAAATGCAACTCGCCTGGAGTTGCGGTGGTTGATGAGGTCAGGCTCGAGCGATATCCCGCGGGCAGGTTTTCTTCTTTGAGTACAAAGTAGTCGCAATGATTTTTGTTGTGCTCTTCGTCAAACGAGAGGACGGAGTCGCTCGGCTCGGAGTCGCCCGGCTTTAACTTTCGAAGTATCAGCTGGCCCCCGTTTTCCGTCGTGCCCCGAGCGACGAGCTCACCCGTATTCCAGTCGCAATCTGGTCCACCGGACCGGTACAGCCCGAAGGTTGCGTCATTGACTGCCTCGCCGTTTTGGTCGACCTTCGCGACCTCGGACGACGGCAGGGTGGTGAGGTTAAACTTGAGCGACATGTTCGATGCACCCGCGCCACGCTCCAGATAGAAGAAGCTCAGCGTGTGCTTGGTGCTGCCGAGGAAGGTGTTGCCGGAGAAGTTGGTGGCATCTGCGCCGGCGGCTTCGAACATCGCCCTAATGGTGGTGTCTTGAATTGTCTTTTCGGGATCATTTGCATTGTCAACATGCCCGACATGCACGCCACCGGTGGCGAAGTTGATCTTGAGCGTCGCCTTCTCGTGGATGCCACCCAGATCGCCCACGAGTACGCCATCGATGTACACCCAAACGTCGTCGTCGCCCGAGAACTCAAAGATCATATCCTCGTTTTTGGTGGTCTTGCCACCGTTAGGCTGGACAAACTCCGTGGTCATGGACATGCCAAAGTGGTGGTTGAGCTTATCGTTCTCATCGTCCGTTATTCCTATAGGAGAGAGCTGACCGTTCTCCTCTTTAAAAACCTTGCCAGCCGAGTCAAAGGGAAAGAACTGACCCAAATTTGTATCTAATACCTTGCTCTTATATACGCCCGCAGAATTGTAGACGTTAAAGGAATTCGTCGTTGGGTTATACACAGCATAGTTGCCGCTCTTGCCAGACGAGTCATCGCTCTTGCCATACGAGTCATAAACGTAATAGCCGCCTTTGAGCTGGAAAAGGCCTTGCACGTTGTTGTAAACGGCCTTGCCGTCCTGTTTGTCATTGTTAAAGAGATAATCGAGCGACTCGTCTTCGTACGTACCGTGCGTGTTATTGGAGGCGTAGGTGCCATCAATCTCCGGATAACCATTTACCAGCGTGTTCTTCACAAATGAAAGACGTCCAAAACCCTTGGTATCGCTTCTGCCCGTCCACTTGTTAATGCCCGTGCCGGCACCACCATTGAACTTGAGCTGGTGACCTTTGTTGATGCCGGTGTTGTTATTGCCATTCTTGTTGTTTATGTTCCTCGAGCTGTCGTTATCGCCATCCACGACCCAGTAGTCGAACAGATTGACCGTGGTGCCAATAGGATTCACCGTCTTCACGGTATGGTTGCTAAAGAGAACTGTCTGGTCGGCCGATGCGCTTGTCGCACCAAACATGAGTGCACATGCCGCCAGCGGGACGGTCAAAATCCTTAGAGCGCGCTTGACTGTATTGGTTTTTTCGCCAAAAGGCTTCAGCTTTTCTCGAGCTCTCGCACACACGCGATTCATGAAGGCCCTCCCCAATCCATGAGGACGGCAAGCAGCGGCTCATTATATATGTGTCGTCGTCCCCATCGATGCAAATATACGCCCCCCCCCGCGCAGAAACGCAAGGCAGGACATCGCTATATGCTTAAAATTGTAGCAATTTGGGTGACCTGAAATTTCGCCTCGGGTTGCCACTCAGGCTCAAAATCGAACCACTCGCGCCATCGACATACCCCAGTAGGACAACTCGACCGGCAATCTTTATCCCCCACAACCCACAAAGTAGCTAATTTGGGGTGGGGCTATTTTGACTACTCGGCCAAACCGGACTCCCGGGGAAATAAGTTCTAGAGGCGAGCGAGGTCGTAGGATTGGGCGGCTGCTTCGCCGGCGCAGATGAGGTTGGTTGTGGCTTCCTGAGGGTTGAGCGCCTGGTCGAGGGGCATGGGCTTGCGGCAGATCGGAAGCACCAAGTCGATGCCCTGCTCGTACACCGCATCCAGGTTGTCGGCACGACCGCCCACGACGGCGACCACCGGCTTGCCATATCGCTTCGCGCGGCGGGCCACGCCCACCGGTGCCTTACCGGCGGCGGACTGCTCATCCATATTGCCCTCGCCCGTTATGACCAGGTCGACATCGCGTACACGCTCGTCAAACCCCACGAGATCGAGCACCGTCTCCACACCCGAGCGTAGCTCCGCGCCGAGCGCCAGCAACGCCGCGCCCAAGCCACCGGCAGCGCCCGCGCCGGGCACGCCGAGCACCGAGCCAAATGTCCGCGCGCCCTCGGGTGTGCGCAACAACCCCTGGGCTCGAGCTCCGGCAATCGCGGCGTCGAGCAAGCGACCGTAGCCGACCATCCAGCTGTCGCACCTGCGCAGCGTCTCGATGTCGCCCGCCGGCAGACCCTTCTGTCCGCCGAACACCGCAAGCGCGCCGCGACGCCCTACGAGCGGATTATCGACATCCGAAAGCACAACAATACGAGCGCCATCCAAAGCCCGAAGCGCTGGCGCCAAATCAACGCTCGCCGCCCGCTCAAGTCCGGCAAGACCGGGGGCGACATCGCAGCCCTGATCATCGACCACACGCGCGCCCAGCGCCTGCAGCATGCCGGCGCCACCGTCGTTGGTGGCACTGCCGCCCAAGCCAATATAGATAGTCTTTGCGCCCATGCGAACCGCGCGAAGCATGAGCTCGCCCACGCCATAGGTTGTAGCAGCCAGCGCCGACGACTCCGTGCAAGGCGAATACCCAATGCCGGCCGCCTCGGCCATCTCGATGACCGAGGACTCGCGCTCGACATCAACCAGCATCCGGGCAGACACGCGGTCGCCCAAGGGACCTGCCACCTCGCAGGTCACAATCTCACCGCCGCACGCGGCAACGGCATCGAGCGTCCCCTCACCGCCATCCGCCAGCGGCAATGTGCACACCTCGGCATCGGGCCAAACGCGGCGCACGCCTTCGGCAACCGCCGCCTCCGCCTGCGCACTCGAAACGCTGCCCTTAAAGGAGTCGATCGCCAACAGCACACGGCGGGGCCGGCGCTGCACGGGGCCAAAATCAACCGCCGCGCCAGCATCCTCTTCGGCACCCGCGAGCGCTGCGGCGTGAGCGGCGTGTGCTTCAAGATCGGCCCCACAGCCGCAATCAGCGCCGCCCGCTCCGCGCAGACCGTCAAAATAGCTACTCAGCAGCTCACGGCATTCATCCGCCAAGGCCCCAGCCGTCACGTTAAACCGATGATTCAGGCGCGAGTCGGCATTCAAATCGTATAGGGATCCCAACGCGCCCGCCTTGGCGTCGCTCGCGCCATACACGCAGCGCCCCACGCGCGCGTTAACCATAAGGCCTGCGCACATGCAGCAGGGTTCCAACGTCACATAGACCGTACAGTCGGAAAGGCGCCAGCGACCGAGCGCCTGGGCAGCGGCGCACACGGCCGCAAACTCGGCATGAGCCGAAGGGTCCTGGTCGAGTTCGCGCCGATTGTGCGCCCTCGCGGCGATCTCACCGTCGCGCACCACCACGGCACCAATCGGTACCTCGCCCACCGCAGCGGCGCCGCGAGCCTCCGCCAACGCCTCGCGCATGAACTTCTCGTCGATTTCGGTGATCGTCATCGTTCGCCTTCCCTGTTGCAAATTCAAAACGATGCTATCATTACGACTCACGGAGAGATGGCAGAGCGGTTGAATGCGGCGGTCTTGAAAACCGTTGAGCGCGAGAGCGTTCCGGGGGTTCGAATCCCCCTCTCTCCGCCACTTCTAGTGATGCACCGGCGTCATGGTTCGCTCGAACAGCGCATCGACCACGTCGGCCATCTCAGGTCGACGCTCAAGATCGTGGCCCGATTCCCACCATATCGTGAAAAGTCGAATAATACCGCCGGCGACAAACTCAGACGTCGTCTCAAGTGACACGGGGGCCAGGGCATCCTCGGCAAGCACGTTCATCACACGCTCGCGGATGGAGCGAGCAATGCGGTCGCAAATAACGTTGGTCAACATGCCCGACATGCTGCTTGCCAAAATGTTATCCATGAGCCGCTCGTGCGTCAGAATCAAATCCATAGCATCGTCCAAAATCGCGTGCCGAAGCGCGCGCACGTCCTCGGCAGATACCGCGCCGGCCTCATCGGGCTGTTTTTGCGGCAAGCCCGACATGAGCTCATCGATATAAAAGGCAAAGTAATCGTTCTTGTCGCGAAAGTGCTTGTAGAACGTCGTGCGGCGAATCATGGCGCGGTCGCACAGCATGGCAACCGTCAGGTCCTCAAAACGATGCTCCTCGAGAAGCTCGGTGAAGGCATCGAACAGGGCGCGGTAGGTTTTCTTAATGCGAAGGTCCACTGGTATCGCCATCCTCAGGGCAAAGACAACACTCGTCAATCTGTCGCATATCTTACACCTGTACCTCGCGCGCTTTGCCCCGGTGCCGACCCCGCCGAAAACATAACGCTTGCCGGAAAGTTCGGCACGGCAAAACGTTGCGGGTATACTAGTAGCGTTATACCAACGGCAGCTGGCGCATGCCGCCGCGGCCATTCGAAACGGAGACATCATGATTACCGTCATCATCGGCATCGTTGTTGTCATTGTGATTGTCTGCGCCATCGCCGGCATCTACAACAACATGGTCACCAAGCGTAACCGCATCGATAACGCTTGGCAGAACATCGATACGCAGCTGCAGCGCCGCAACGACCTGATCCCCAACCTGGTCGAGACTGTCAAGGGCTACGCCAAGCACGAGCAGGAGACGCTCTCCGCCGTGATCAGCGCGCGTAACACCGCCGTCAAGGCCACCACGCCCGAGGCCAAGATGGAAGCCGACAACGTGCTGACCGGTGCGCTGCGTCAGCTCTTCGCCGTAGCCGAGGCCTATCCCGATCTTAAGGCAAACACCAACTTTACGCAGCTGCAGGCATCGCTCGAGGATACCGAGAACAAGATTAGCTACGCACGCCAGAGCTACAACGATTGCGTGCTCAGCTACAATAACGCTATCCAGACGTTCCCGGCTGTCATCTTTGCCGGCATCTTTCAGTTTAAGGAGCGCCAGGGCTTCGAGGCCGCCGAAGCAGCCCGCCAGGCCCCGACCGTCAAGTTCTAGTAGTTTGACAGCGCATCCTTAATCGGCCAAATGCATAAACCGCCCCGTCGAATGCATACTTCGACGGGGCGGTTTCCTTTTTCGCGAAGGTCCCCCTCTAGGCGCCGTGCATTTTTAGGAGTATTCAACATAGCCAAGAGCTTCGGGCGCCACGATAAATGCCAATGACCGCGAATATCCCTGCAAATCAAACGCTGTCAGCCCATAACCCCGACCATCATCCGTAGAAAACATCGAGAAATCCCGATTTTTTGCCCGAGATCGGTATGCAGGGGCCTTCGATTGCAGAATACTCGCAAAAATGCACGTCGCCACCACCCCCACATGGCGCGAACCAAAACAAAAGAGCGGCCTAAAAGGCCGCGCACCATCTTTAATTCAGATTAATTATTGTTCGTTGTGACATCGCCGAGTCCGCAGGGCGGAGAGCAAGTTCCCTCCCGGCGCACTCCGCAGGACGCAAGAAGCCCTCGCCGCACGAAGTGCGCAGCGAGGGCTTCTTGCATGTCCGAGGACGCGCCGGGAGGGAACTTGCTCTCTGCCCGGACAGGAAAGGCAAATTACGCGACGGTGTAAACCCAGTTGTGCTTATCCTCGACAGCACCGGACTGGATACCAGTCAGGGTCTCGCGAAGCTTCTTCATCACGGGGCCGATCTCGGTGTAGCCAGCCGGGAAGGTCACGGTCTCATCGGCACCATAGACCTTGTTGTCGATCTCGCCCACCGGGGAGATGACGGCAGCGGTGCCGCACAGGCCGCACTCCACAAAGGTACCGGCCTTGACCTCGGCCCACTCGACGGGACGCTGGTCGACGGTCATGCCCAGGTCCTCGGCAACCTGAACGAGCGAACGACGGGTGATGGAGGGCAGGATGGAGTCGGTGTGCGACTGAGGAACGACGAGGGTGCCGTCCTCCTTCACGAACAGGACGTTGGCGCCACCGGTCTCCTCGACATAGGTGCGGGACTCGGAGTCGAGATACAGATTCTCGGCATAGCCCTCGCGGTGTGCTTCCATCGTGGGCTTGAGGGACATGGCGTAGTTCAGGCCGGCCTTGATGTTGCCGGTGCCATGCGGGGCCGCGCGGTCATACTCGGAAACGCGCAGCTTAACGGGCTTAAGGCCGCCCTTAAAGTACGGACCGACCGGAGTCACGAGAATGCGGAACGTGTACTCAGGAGCGGGAGCCACGCCGATCACGTCACCAGAACCGATCATAAACGGACGCACGTACAGGGTTGCGCCGGAGCCGAAGGGCGGAACCCAAGCGGCGTTGGCAGAAACGACCTGCTTGACGGCCTCAACGAACTTGTCCTTGGGGAACGGGGGCATCTCGAGGCGCTGGGCAGAGTTATACATACGCTCGGCGTTCATGTCGGGACGGAAGCAGACGATGCTGCCGTCCTCGGCGGTGTAGGCCTTCAGGCCCTCAAAGACCTCCTGGCAGTAATGGAAGATGCCGCCGCACTCGGAGACATGCAGGGTGTGGTCGGTGGTCAGGCCACCCTCGTCCCACTCGCCATCCTTCCAATGAGCCTCGTAGCTGTAATCGGTCTTCATGTAGCCAAAGCCGAGGCTACCCCAATCGATATCCTTCTTCTCGACAGTCATGTGTCGCTCCTTACATACACAGTTGCATACTCGCGAACTCGCACGCAAGGACCGAGGCCGACCGCGTCGCAACGTCGCACGCCCGGAGCGTAGAGCCGGACGGGACACGCGAACAGCATCAAAGCCGATGGCACGTCGATTCGCATGCACGAGATTGTACTCCCCGTACGCGTCTGATAAAACGCTTTTCTTTAACTAAGTAAAGTATTTTCATTTGACCGAAGCTGAAGAGGCCCGCCACCGTAAACGGTGACGGGCCTCAACTGCACGGTTTGCGCGCTGGCTCGAGCTACGCGTTCTTTTTGCCCAGCTTAGCCTTAACCAGACCGACCACAGTCGGAATGATCGACACAGCAACGATGCCAACAATCAGCAACTCAAAGTGCTCCTGCACAAAGGGAATGCCACCAAAGAAGTAGCCCAGCAGTGTAAAGAGCGTTGACCAGGTAATACCACCCAGTACGTTGTAGATGACAAAGTTGCGCCAGTGCATGCCGCCCATGCCCGCGATAAAGGGCACAAAGGTGCGAATAAACGGGAAGAAGCGGCCCAGGAAAATAGCCAGGTGACCCCACTTGTCCAAGAAGTCCTCGGACTTTTTGATGCGCTCGGGCGTCATGGCCTTGACCTTGCCCGAAGCGATGATCTTTTTGCCAAAGAAGTGACCGATCATAAAGTTGCACTGATCGCCCAAAATGGCAGCGGCCCATGCGGTGGCCAGAAGCGCCACAATGTTAAAGCCACCGTTGTGGGCAAAGAAGCCCGAAGCAAACAGCAGCGAATCGCCGGGGAGGAACGGGAAGAACACCACGCCCGTCTCGATAAAGATAATCAGGAACACGCAGCCGTAGGCCATAAGCGGGCCGGCGGCGATCCAGCTGGCGATCGCGGTGCGCGGGTCCTTAAGCAGCTCGGCAATAAAATTGATGAAACCCATGAAGTAAAACCTCTCAGTTGTGGGCGCGGATACGTCCAAGTTGACCAGTATACGGTTGCGGTGCCCCCTCGTGCGCAACCCCACAAAAGCATGACTCCATTACCAGCAAGTTTGCATAACTGACACCTGTTGCGCAATGCCGCCAAGATTGTCCTTCCTAATCCCTAGCGAATCGCTATACTTTATTGAATCGCATTGCCATGGCGCTAAGGGAGGGCGGCCGGTGAGCTTTATCAGTACCATTCGCGAGGACATCAAGACCGTCCAAGCGCAGGATCCCGCCGCGCAAAACGGTCTGGTCATCTTCCTTTCCTATCCTGGCCTGCACGCCAAGTGGAACCACGTGCCCGAGCACTGGCTCTGGGAGCACGGTCATCGCTCGCTCGCCCGCGTGCTCTCACAAATCACCCGCCACATCACCGGCGTCGAAATTCATCCCGCCGCACAGATCGGCAAGCATTTCTTTATCGACCACGCCATGGGCGTCGTCATCGGCGAGACCACCATTGTGGGCGACAACTGTGTGCTTTACCAGGGCGTTACGCTCGGCGGCACCGGCAACGAAACCGGCAAGCGCCACCCAACGCTCGGCGATAACGTCACCGTGGGCACGGGTGCCAAGGTGCTCGGCAACATCCGCATCGGCAACAACGTCAAGATCGGCGGCAACTCGGTCGTCGTCAAAGACGTGCCCGACAACTGCACCGTCGTGGGCGTGCCGGGACGCATCATCAAGCGCAACGGCTGCCGCGTGTTCGAGGAGAGCTTCGATGCCAAGCAGCATCGCGAGTACATGCCCGATGACGCCGCCGAGCAGAGTGCCCTCAACCGCCAGGGCATCACCGAGAACGCCCGCCGCGTCAAGGAACTCGAGCGAGAGGTGGCCGAGCTCAAAGCCCTCGTCGCAAAGCTCGTGGACGAACGCTAAGAACGCAAGCGACACAAATCGGCATCGGCATCAACGCAAAAGGCGCACCAGGGAATTCATCCCCGGCGCGCCTTTCTTTTTGATGTGACATGCGGGACTGTCCCTTTGTCACATTATGCGAACTGACTCAGATAGAGGTCGGCATAAGCGCCCTCGGCTGCGAGCAGCTCCTTATGCGTGCCCTGCTCGATAATGTTGCCGTGGTCCATGACCAAGATCAGGTCGGCGTCCACGATCGTCGACAGGCGATGCGCGATCACAAAGCTCGTGCGCCCGCGCATAAGCGCGTCCATGGCACGGCCGATGGCAAGCTCGGTACGCGTGTCCACGCTTGAGGTCGCCTCGTCCAGGATGAGAATCGCCGGGTTGTTGAGCAGCACGCGTGCGATGGTCAGCAGCTGGCGCTGGCCCTGGCTAATGCTCTCGGCATCGTTGGCCACGCGCGTGTCGTAGCCCTGCGGCATGGTGCGCACAAAGAAGTCGACCTGAGCGGCACGTGCGGCCGCGACAATCTCCTCGCGCGTCGCCTCGGGACAGCCATAGGCGATGTTCTCGGCAATGGTGCCATCGAACAGCCAGGCGTCCTGCAGCACCATGCCAAACTGCCGTCGCAGCTCGCCGCGATCCATGCGGCTCGTATCCACGCCGTCGAGCGTAATGCGACCGCCGTCGATCTCGTAGAAGCGCATGAGCAGGTTGATGAGCGTGGTCTTGCCCGCGCCCGTGGTTCCCACCACCGCGATCTTTTGGCCCGACTCGGCGGTAAACGACACGTCGCGCATGAGCGGCTTGTCGGGCGAATAACCAAAGCGCACGTGCTCAAAGGAGACGCGACCCTCAACGCGACCCGGCAGCTTGGCGGCCTTGTCCGGCAGCGGATCGGCCTCCATCTCGGGCTCATCGAGCAGGTCGAACACGCGCTCTGCACTCGCCAGCGCGCTCTGCAGCGAGTTAAAGGTAAACGACAGCTGCGTCATGGGTTCGGACGCCTCGTAGATAAACTGGAAGAACGCCTGGAACACGCCGACGGTCATGTGACCGGCAACCAGCATGCTGCAGCCCACAAGCGCAATAACGATCTGCGCCAAACGGCCGATAAAGCGCACCGCGGGGCCGACAGCATTGATCATAAAGTCGGCCTTGGTGCTCACACGAGCCAGTTCCTTCGAAGCCTCGTGCACCTCAGCGGAGCTCTGACGTTCGCGGTTAAACGCGCGGATCACCAGACGGCCCGAATAGCCTTCCTCGACCGCACTCGTAATCTTGGACACCCACTCCTGGCGCTCGCCCGTCACATCGTGTGTGCGGCGCGAGACGACCTTCGTCACCAGCAGCGACAGTGCCGTAAAGAACAGAAAGACGAGCGTAAGCTGCACGCTGAACACGAACATCACGCTCACAGCACCAACAACCGTGCCGATCGACACGAGCAGCTGCAACAATCCGCGCTGCATGCTCTCGGACATCTTGTCCAGGTCGTTGGTCGCGCGGCTGACCACTTCGCCGGGGCGATGTGCATCAAAGTAGGCAAGCGGCAGACGGTTGAGCTTTTGCGCGATGCGGTTGCGCAGGCGCAGGTTGAGGCGTTCGGCCACGCTCGACATCAAAAAGCTCTGGAGCGCATAGAACGAGGCAGCGGCAGTCCAGATCATAAAGTAGACGAAAATGGTCTTGCCGCAGTTCTCCCAGGTGATGCTGAAAGTGGTGTCGTTGGCAAACGCCACCTGAATGTGGCCCCACAGCTCATCGATCACGCGGGCGCTATATGCCGGCGCGGCGGTGTTAAAGATGACATAGAACACAATGCTCGCGAACACGATATAGAAGCGCCAATGGTCGCCGGCGGCCTCGCTCCACAGGCGGCGCACCGTCGCCCAGGTGTCGCGGGGCGTCTCGTCCTCGTCTTCGTCGTCCACGTCGCGCATACGCTCTGCCTCGGCGCGGGCGCGCTCGTCCTCGGCACGTTCGTTTTCCTCGTAGAGCGCTTGGCGGCGAGCCTCGCGCTCGGCTGCAGCCTTGGCGGCGTCATCCAGCTCGGTCGACGCGGCAGCCGTTTCCTCGACCAGTCCCGCGGCAGCGGCGTCATCAACGCCGCCCTGCTTCTTGAGCTCCTCGGTCATGCTACTCACCTCCCTTCATCTGCGATTCCGCGATGGCGCGGTACACCTCGCAGGTTTCCATAAGCTCGCCATGCGTGCCCAGACCCACAACCTCGCCATCCTTGAGCACGACGATCTGGTCGGCGTGCAAGATCGTCGAGATGCGCTGCGCGATGATGAGCACCGCAGCGTCACGCGTCTCGTCTTGCAACGCATGACGCAGGGCGGCATCGGTCTTAAAGTCCAGGGCCGAAAAACTGTCATCGAAGATATATAGATCGGCATGCTTCATGAGCGCACGGGCGATTGCCAAACGCTGGCGCTGGCCGCCCGAAAAGTTCGTACCGCCCTGCGCCACCGGGGTATCTAGCCCCTGCGGTTGGTCGAGTACAAAGGTGCTCTGGGCAACCTCAAGCGCGTGAAGCATGTCGCCCTCGGTCGCGCCTTCGTTACCAAAGCGAAGGTTGCTCGCCACCGTGCCCGAGAACAGCCACGCCTTCTGCGGCACATAGGCAATGCGCCCGCGGATTTCGTCTTGCGTAAGCTCGCGCAGGTCCACACCATTCAGGCGAATGGAGCCCTTGGTGGCATCGTGGAAGCGCAGCAGAAGCTTTGCCACCGTCGATTTGCCCGAGCCTGTCGAGCCAACGATCGCAGTCGTCTGACCGCGACGGCAGGCAAAGCTCAGGTCGCACAGGGTGTCCTCGTCGGCATCGTCAAAGCGAAACGACATGTGGTCGAACACGGCCACCGCATCGGCTTCGTCTTGGGGCTCGCGCACCCCGTCATCCAGCGTGCGCTCGCCATCGACGATGCTCGGCTCAATCTCCAACACCTGCTGCGCACGGCTTAGGCATGCCGCGGCGCGTGGCAGCGTCAGCACCACCATCTGCGCCATCATCACAAAGAACAGAATCAAGATTGCGTACTCGAGCACCGCAGAGATGCTCGCGATCTGCATCGCATGGGCGCCCACGCGGTTGCCGCCAACCCACAGCACCGCCACCTCGGCGATGTTCATCAAAAAGAAGCTGGAGCTGTCGAGGCCCACAAACAGGTGGTTGACCTTGATGGCGTTGGCCGCGTAATCGCTAAACACCTCGTCCAGACGCCGTTCCTCGTGGCGCTCCTTGTTAAACGCACGGATGACGCGCACGCCCACGATGTTTTCGCGCAGCACCACGTTCATGCGGTCGATAAAGCTCTGCAAGCGCATAAAGATCGGAGCCGCGTTGGCAACCGTAAAGACCGCCGCCACCAGCACAATCGCAACGACTACGCCCAGCAGCGTGCCCATGGCAGGATCGATAAACCAGGCGAAGATGATGCCCGCCACAGCCAAAAACGGCACGGGCAGCACCAGCTGAATCGTCTGCAGAATCGCCTGCTGAATCACGTTGATGTCGTTGAGCGAACGCGTGATCATCGATCCGGTGCCAAAGCGCTCAAAATCGCTGGCCGCGAGCTCGAGCGATTTGTCGTACACGGCATTGCGGATATCGCAAGCCACGTTGGCGGCCAGGCGTGCCGAAAGATAGCAGCCCAGCACCGTGCCGCCGCTAGCCATGCTGGTCGCAATAAACATGTATAGGCCGTTGCGTAAAATGTAGTCGACATCGCCCGTGGTAATACCGGTGTTGACCATGTTCGCCAGCATCGTGGGAACCAGCAGCGTACCGACGTTATCCACCAGCAGCACCATCAGCGTCACTGCGACAAGCCCTCGATAGGGCTTCAAAAACCTCATTAACAGTCGCACGACTCCCCCTCACCTTGATTCTCGGCTTGGCTCTCGGCAGCGATATGCTGCTTAAAGGCATCGCACTCATCGCCGAGCACCTGAGAGAATTTGCCGATCAAGCGCATAATCTCGCGCTGCTCACATGGCTCAAGCGCGCCAAAGGCTCGCTGCTCGGCCTTGAGTGCCGGCAGCGCATAACGCTCGGCAAATCGCCTGCCCTCTTCGGTCAGGCTCACAACCTTGTTCTTACGACTGCCTTCGGCAAACTCCAACGTTGCGAAGCCCCGCGCCGTCAAGGTTTTAATTGCCGAGTTGATGGTCTGCTTGCTGTAGAACCATTCGCTTGTCAGACGGCTTACGGCAACACTGCCGCCCGCCGTGCTGGTATCGACGAGCATCCAGTAAGCGCAGTCCGAAAGGCCGCAGGCGCGCGAGAACTCCGAATAGATATGGTCGAGTCCATTGAGCAACCGATCGAAGTCGACCAGCGTAACCGCACTATTCATCTATCCCACCATTCAATTGTCCGATTTTTGACCAATTATGTGTCTCTAGATTAGTCCGAGTTTTGACTATCGTCAACAGGCTCTCCGCAAATGCGTGCATTTTTATGGCCTATCGGCAGAAAAAGACCGCCGGCGCGGGGGCGGCGCCAGCGGTCACGTGAAAATCGGGTTTTATTGCCTGTTAAGCGGCGACGGCCTCATAGACCGTAGCGCCCGAGAAGCTGTCATGCAGGCTCTTGCCGGCAATCCACGGCAGCTCGACGACCTCGCAGACCGTGTTGACCAGCTCGGAGCAGTCAGTAAAGTGGCCCTTGTCGTTGAGGGCCTCGCAATCCTGAACACGCCAATAGCCATCGGTGTGCGTGATGTAGTACTCGTGATCGTTGATCGACACGAAAGCGCGCGTCTTGGAACGCAGCAGCTTCAGAAATCCTTCGAAGTCGGTCTCGACGACATCTCCAGCCTGGAACATGATGTTACCTCCTGGCCCGGCGCCACCATGGCGCGTTGATAAACGTTGGTGCTCCTTTAGTAAAACCTTTATCAGAGGTTATGCGTTCGTCATTTAGGCAAGTGGTAAAAAACCGCAGGGTAGACGGGATAAAACGTTTAACCATCCCATTTGTTTGTCACATTCTGAAGGTACTTTTATGCAAACCCACTTTCCCAATTGGAATCCATCCTTTTGGCCGGGCAATTGACCGTCTATCGTTTGAGCCCGACGGGTATGAACGTGGCATCTGCAACGCCACCGCAAGGAGACACCATGGAGACCATCGAAGCGCTCATTCACCGCCGCAGCTGCCGCAACTACAGCGATCGTCCCGTCGAGGCCGAAAAGCTTGCGCGTATTATCGAAGCCGGCCAATATGCACCGAGCGGCATGGGCCGCCAACCGGTGACGTTTGTCGCCGTCACCGACCCCGCGACCGTCGAGCGTCTCTCACAGCTCAACGCCCAGGTCATGGGCAGCAACAGCGACCCCTTCTATGGCGCCAAGACCGTTGTGGTGGTGCTGGTTGACCGCAGCGTGCCCACACATCTGGAAGACGGCTCGCTCGCCATGGGCAACCTGCTCAACGCCGCCTATGCACTGGGTGTCGATTCGTGCTGGATTCACCGCGCGCATGAGGTCTTTGACTCGCCCGAGGGCCTGGAGCTGCTGGCCAGCTGGGGCCTGCCCGCCGACGGCAGCCTGCGCGGTGTCGGTAACTGCATTCTGGGCTATGCCGAGGATACGCTACCCGAGGCAAAGCCGCGCCGCGACAACGTGGTATACGTTAGGTAATTAGTTCCGCCGCTCTAACGAACGGCGGACCCGCTGAAAGGCCCCGTCCAAAATTTGCTGTCCCGCTCGCAACTTATATTGACGTTGCCGTTGTCGTCGCTTCGTTCGTGTGAGTCGTTTCGGCTTCGCTGCCTTGTTCGTCCTCGTCCTTTTGAGCATCGGCGATGGTGGAGGCCGCCGCGACGATACCGCGCTGGGGCGCAACGCCCGTCTGGGTCTGTGCGCCCTCGACAACTTCTGTGCCTGCATGCGCGAGCTCGGGCGATTTAAACACTGCGTCCAAGTTGGCGCCACCGCCGGCATATCCGAGCGCCGCGAGCGCGATAACGATCACTGCAACGACGACCGCGATCGGAACATAACGGTGCCAACCAGCCGGATTGAGTCCGCTGCGGCGAGCCGCCCCGCGGCTGATGTAACCGAGCGTTCCGTCGTGCTTGAGCTTTGAGCCCACCACGCGTTTGCGGCCCCACAGCGAGGACTCTGCCTGCATTGCCAAGCGGGCGCTTGCCGAAGGATAGCCGTATTTAGTGCGCCTGAACGAGCCATCAAACCCCGAGGCGTGTTTACCCCACGTCACCGATGTTGTGCGTCGGTTGACCGGCGCGGCACTCCGCCTTCTGCGGCTCGGTTTTGAAGTCTCAGCCATATGCCCTCGCACGCCGTAACCAAATCGAAACAATAACGCTTTGGACTGTAGCACACGCGTCGCGCGCGGTCACGGGCGCCTCGCTCAACGGTCATCGTCCTTCAGCAAGCGCCACAGCGTTGTACGGCTTATGCCCAGCACCTCCGCCGCACGGGTCCGGTTGCCGTGGAGATGGTCTACAACCAGATGCGCGATATCTCGCTCGGTATCGGCCAGCGGTCGCAGGATATACAGGTCACTTTCGAGCGTCGGGGCGCCAAAGGTTGCGGTCTTAATCACGTCCTCTTGGGCGAGCACTTCCTCCGCCACAGCGCGGTCCACCGTGCCCGTCCCCGCCAATATATACAGTCGTTCCGAGACCTCGCGGAGCTGCAGATAATTGCGCGGCCAGCGGTAAGCATCGAGCGTCTTCGTCGCCGCGGCAGACAGCGTGGGCGCTGCCGTCCCAAATGCATCAGCGAGATATTCCAAATAGCGCGCAGCCTTCGTCGACGCGGCTCCCTGCTCGGCGATTGCCGGCGCCACGCTCACCGCACAGGCGAAGCGCTCGGTCACAAAGGCGGCTTGATCACTTTCGCTGCCGCCCGGCATGTCATTCGCCGTCAGCACCACATGGCAGCGCGTCGCCAACGCAGTGTCGGTCATCGTGGAGACCAGCTCGCGGAGGCGCTGGGGGCCAACCGCGTTCCAGCCCTCAATGCAAAGGGTCAGCCCCATTTGGAACAACGGCGATTCGGCGCTTTTGAGCACATGGCGCCAACCGCGCTCGGTGAGCTCATCGAGCGCAACGGAAACAAAGGGTTGATCGGCAAAAGGGCCATCCAGATAGAGGCGCTTGGCGATCTCAACCTGACCCGCTCCCAGCTCGCCCTCGAACATAAGGGGCACGCCGCGCGCATAGCTCTCGGCAACCGGCGCAGCCACCGAGGCCGCCCCCTCAACGATGCCGTACGCGCTCGATTCGTAGCGGGCCTCAACCTCGTCGGCGTTGAGCCACTCGATGCCCGCATGCGCCGCGGCACCGCGCACCTCGCGGACCACGACGACCCAAAGGCTCCCGCCCTCTTTGTCGGTGGGGCGAACGGTCAGGCTCAGGCGCGCACCCGCACGCCCCATAACCAGACGCGCACCGTCTCCTATACGGTCGAGGCGCTCAGCGACAAAAACCGCCACATCCCGCTCAAGCGCCGCGTCATTCATGGTAGAGATCGCGACGTCCCCACGCGCATCGATCGCCAATGCCGAGGCCCCGGCAGCAGCCAGGGCCTCGGTCAAGATGTTCAGCTTGGCATCGCTATCCATGATTTGCCCCTGTCCGCGGCGACATGCAGCCGCCGACGGTCGCACGACCGAGTGTTTCAAAATTGAACGATATTGCTCACCAAACACTATAGGGCAGAAAGCGCCGTCCTGCGAGTATAGGTGTTGCCCCGCATCGCCATCCTGGCGGGGCGATAAGAGCTCTTCGGGACTTATAAACCTGCGGACAAGCCATACCCGCAAGAGCTCCTATCGCTCCACCGTGAGAATGCGCTCACCAGCACGCAGCACGCAGCACGCAAATAAGCTACTTCTCTACCAGATTCCCAGCACGTGCTGCATTCCCAAACTCATGCACGCAATGCCAATCCAGCAGCAAAAGCCCAGCGCGATGGGCTTGCCGCCCTTTTTGACCAGCTCGACGATATCGGTATTAAAACCAATAGCCGCCATGGCCATCACAATAAAGAACTTCGACAGCTCCTTGATGGGCGCCGTAATGGATGCAGGAAGCTGAAGCACCGTAGTGATCACGCTCGCCAGCACAAAGAACAGCACAAACATGGGAAACGCGCGTTTAAGCGAGAACGTGCTTTTGGCGTCGCCGCCGGCCTTGCGCGCCAGATGCATCTGCCAGCATGCGAGGACCAACGTGATGGGGATAATGACCAGCGTCCTGGTGAGCTTGACCACCGTGGCGCTCTCGAGCACATTGGCGCCGGGATGCATGCTGTCCCAAGCGCTCGCCGCAGCCGTTACGGACGAGGTGTCGTTGATGGCGGTACCGGCAAACAGGCCAAAGCCCTCGTTGGTCAGCCCGAGCATGCCGCCGAGCGTCGGAAACACGAGCGCCGCGATAACGTTAAACAGGAAGACGACCGAAATAGCCTGGGCAATCTCGCGATCGTCGGCATCGATGACGGGTGCGGTCGCGGCGATGGCAGAACCGCCACAAATCGACGAACCCACACCCACAAGCGTCGCGATCTTACCCGGCACGTTCATAACGCGGCAGAGCACAAAGGCGATGACAAGCGAGGTCGAGATTGTCGCCACGATAATCGGCAGCGACTGGGCGCCCTTGGACAGAATCTGGGAGAGGTTCATGCCAAAGCCAAGCAGGATAACCGCGTACTGCAAGACTTTTTTGGACGTATAGGTGACGCCGGCGGCGAGCTGTTCGCGACGATTCTTGGGAAAGACGAGCGCCAGGACCATGCCAAAGAGGATGGCAAATACCGGCCCGCCGACCACCTCAATCTGTTTGCCGAGCAACGTCGCGGGGATAGCGATGATCAGGCAGAACAAGACGCCTTTCCAGCGCTCGCGTACGATATTTGCCAGTTGCATATGGGATTCCTTCTTTCTATTTCACGTTTGCGACGGCTTATGATACGGCAACATTGAGCGCAGCCTTGCGCAAACACAGACTAAGATGCCGCAATAGTTCTCAGGCAACAGCCGAATTACCCACCGCGGAGAGCTGATTCGCGGCATAATTAACAACTGACATATGAGTTTGATAGAACAGTTGCGAGGCGCTATGGAAGAATCGATGCACGTCGGCGAGCAGGAAACGAGCCTACAGGACCAGTCCTACCACACCATTCGACGCAAAATCGTCTACCTGGACTACAAGCCGGGCGAAAAGCTGGGCGTCAAGCAACTTTGCGACGACCTGGATATGGGGCGCACCCCTGTGCGCGAGGCACTGGTGCGTCTGGCGCAAGAGGGCCTGGTGCGCACTGTGCCCCAGAGCGGTACCTACGTCTCACCCATCAACCTCACCCTTGCCGAGAGTGCCTGTTACATCCGCGAGCATCTGGAAAAGCAGGTGATTGTGGAGTGCTGTGCGCGCGCCACGTCGGCCGGCATCGAGCAGCTCGACCGCGCCATCGCGCTGCAGGAAAAGGCCATGGCCGAAGAGGATCGCATCGGCTTCTTTTTGAGCGACAACCTCATGCATCACATGATTTTTAGCATCGCATGTCGCAGCACCGTGTGGTCGTGGCTCGAAGAGACCAATGCCGACCTGGAGCGCTTCCGCTGGCTGCGCGCCGCCACGCAGGTTCTCGACAATCAGGACATCGTGAACGAGCACAAGCAGATTCGCCGCGCTATCGCCGGTCGCGACCCCATCGAAGCGAGCTTTTTGGTCAGCAAGCACCTGCACATGATGTTCCGCAACCAAACCGAGGTTCTGGACCAGTTCCCCGAGTACTTCGAGACCAGCAAGCTCCGCTAACCTGCCAAAAAGGGACAGGTTTATTTTGGCAGGTTTTATCTGGGCAAATGCAACAAGGCCCGGCTCCGCTGCAACGGAGCCGGGCTTTAGTCGCTAGAACGGCGGAACCAACTACTCTACCGTGACGCTCTTGGCCAGGTTACGGGGCTGGTCGACGTCGCAGCCGCGCAGGATGGCGACCTCGCGGGCGAGCAGCTGCAGCGGGACACTCGCCGTGATGGGGCTGAACACGTCGCGGACTGCCGGCACGCGAATGATGCAGTCGGCGATCTTGTTGATCTCCTCGTCGCCCTCGGTGGCAACGACGATGACCTTGGCGCCGCGCGCCTTGCACTCCATGAGGTTCGACACGGTCTTGTCGTAGGTGGCACTCTTGGTGGCCACAGCGATGACGGGGAAGCCCGGGTCAATCAGGGCGATGGGGCCGTGCTTCATCTCGCCGGCGGCATATGCCTCGGCGTGCAGGTAGCTGACCTCTTTGAGCTTGAGCGCGCCCTCGTAGGAAATAGCGGCACCCATGCCACGGCCCACGAATAGCGCCGACTGCGCATCCTTGCACAGCAGGGCGGCCTCATGAACGGCCTCGGTCTGGGTATCCAAAATCCACTGGATCTGCTCGGCCGTATCGGAAAGCTCGCGGAACAGCATGCGCGCCTGCTTGGTGGTCAAGCGGTACTTGACCTGCGCCAGCAGCAGGGCCAAAAGCGTAAGGCTCACAACCTGGCCGATAAAGCTCTTGGTCGAGGCGACCGCAATCTCCTTGTTGGCCTTGGTGTAGATGACGCCGTCGCTCTCACGCGCCACGGGGCTGCCCACCACATTGGTGATGCCGAAGACCTTGGCACCCTTGATGCGCGCGTCGCGAATGGCGGCAAGGGTATCGGCCGTCTCGCCCGACTGGGACACGGCAACGACAAGCGTCGTCGGCGTAATGATGGGATTGCGATAACGGAACTCGCTGGCTGCCTCAACCTCGGTGGGGATGCGAGCCCAGCCCTCAATGAGATTCTTAGCAATGAGGCCAGCGTGATAGCTGGTTCCGCAAGCGATCACGTAGACGCGGTCGATGTCGTTGAGCTCCTCGAGTGAAAGGCCCAGCTCGTCGATATCGAGCTCGCCGGCCGGCGTCATACGACCGACCAGCGTGTCGCGCACGACGCGCGGCTGCTCGTGGATTTCCTTGAGCATAAAGTCGGGATAACCGCCCTTTTCTGCCATGTCCAGGTCCCAGTCGATGTGGGTGACCTTGGGCTCGATAACGTTGCCGGCCTCGTCGGTGTACTCGACGCCTGCGGGCGTAAGCTTGGCAAACTGACCGTCCTCGAGCACCACGACATCGCGGGTGGCGTCGATGAGCGCGATGACATCGGAGGCAACATAGGCGCCGGTCTCGCCCGCGCCGACCACGATCGGGGAATCCTTGCGGGCCACGGCGATCACGCCGGGCTCGTCAGCGCACACGGCGGCCAGACCATAGGCACCGACCACGTGGGTGCACGCCTCGCGCACGGAGGCCATCAGGTCGTGCGTCTCGGCATAAGCCTCTTCGATCAGATGCGCGAAGACCTCGGTATCGGTCTCGCTCTTAAAGTGGTGGCCGCGACCCTCCAGCTCTTCGCGCAGCTCGGCGAAGTTCTCGATGATGCCGTTGTGGACGATGGCGATACGACCGTCGCAGCTGGTGTGGGGGTGAGCGTTAACGACGGAGGGCTTGCCGTGGGTGGCCCAACGGGTGTGGCCGATACCGCAGGTAGCGTCGCTGTCGATGCTGGAAAGCTCGCTCTCCAAGCCCGCGACCTTGCCCACGCGGCGGATGACATCGAGGTGCGCCGCGGCGCCCTCGCCCACCTCGAGCGCGACGCCCGAGGAGTCATAGCCGCGATACTCCATACGCTTGAGACCCGTGACCAGGATGTTCTTTGCAATATCAGAGCCGGTGTAGCCGACAATTCCGCACATAGGATAAATCCCTTCGTCCGCTTGACTGCAAAACGTCCACGCACAGGGGGCGCTGAGACGCATAACGTTCGAGTATTGTACTCACGCAAACGCAAGCTGATATACCAGAAGTGGTATCTCAACTTAGATACCACCCGATGCACACACGTCCAGCCGGTCCAAACCACCACAATGGGGACAGGCACCTTCGTGGTGGTCGCGCTGGCAACGGCGTTTCCCCAGATAAAACCTGCCAAAAGAAACCTATCCCTTTTTGGTAGGTTTAGGATGCTACAATCTGGCTTGTACTTGAAACGCATCAAAGGGGCCGCTATGGCAAAGGTAAAAATCAGCGACGTCGCGCGCGAGGCCGGGGTTTCGTTGGGCACGGTTTCCAACGCGCTCAACCACCCCGAAAAGCTGCGCCCCGAGACCCTCAAGCTCATCAACGAGACCATCAATCGCCTTGGCTACCTGCCCAACCAAAGCGCTCGTCAGCTCGCGGGCGGCGCCACCAAGTCCTTTGGCCTGGTGCTCCCCCGTCTCGATCACGGCTTTTCGCTCCAAATCGCCAGCGGCGCCCACAACGAGGCCCGCAAGCACGGCTACGACTTGCTCATCGCCAACGCCGATAACGACGATATTCTCGAGGATCATTACCTGCGCTATTTTATGGGCACGCAGATGTCCGGCGTCATGGTTCAGCCCATGGCGTCCCCCGACTGGCATCCGGCCATGACTAAAATGCCCGTGCCGATCGTCCATCTGGACATCCATTGCTCCGAGCCCGGCTACTACGTAGCGGCCGACAACGAGGCCCAGGGTCGCATCATTGCCGAACTTGCCATCGCCCGCGGCGCACGCCATATCACCGTTGTGGGTAGAGCAGCATTTATGCAACTCACCCTGCGCGTCCTTGGCATTCACAAGGCCCTCGCCCTGCACCCCGATATCAAGATCGAAGTCATCGACGCCGGCGAATGGAATACCGCCGCCGACGGCTACGGCATCGGCGCCCAAATCGCCGCGCGCCCCGCCGACGAACGCCCCGATTTTGTCGTCGGTCTGACCGACGTGCTGGCCTCGGGCGTCATCTCGGCGCTGGTCGACAAAGGCATCGCCGTCCCCGGGCAAGTACGCGTAGCAGGTTGCGATGGCAACCCACTCGCTTGGAGCGGATCGGTCCCGCTCACTACGGTAGCGCCCCCGGGCTACGAGATTGGCCGCAAGGGCGTTCAATTGCTCATGGAGCAAATCGAGAACAAGGTCCCGACAAAGACCAGGCATATCCACGTCAGCTCTGCCGCGCGCACCGTCACCGCGGTCACGGCCATCGAGGACATCAACCGCCTAGAACTCGTGCGGCCGTTCCTGCTGGAACGCGCCAGCACCCAGGCAAGCAGCCAGACCGACGCCACGGCCATCAACCTCGGTGCGTATCTATAGCACGCCCGCAAGTATGCTAAGTCGCCGCTCAAGCAAAAGGGGCCCGACCATTGCCGGACCCCTTTTGCTTGAGCGCAAACGTGGGCAATTGCTCGTTTCAACACCGCAATTGTCTAGCGCACGGCCTTGACCGCCGCCGCCAGATCGAACAGCGTATCGAGCACGGCCTCGCAGCCATCCACCACGTCCTGCGGCAGCGACACGATATCGGGGACGGCGAAGACATGGCATCCGGCCGTGATGCCCGAGACGCAGCCGTTGCGCGAATCCTCGACCACGGCACATTCCTCGGGAGCAAAGCCCGCGCGCTCGCAGGCGAGCAGATACATCTCGGGGTCGGGCTTGCCGTGCACGACGTCCTCGCCACACGTTACCGTTTCAAACTTGTCAAAAAGACCGACCATCTTAAGGTTGCGCTCGGCCGTAACGAGGCGCGACGACGTCGCTAGACCCACGTGATAGCCCGCAGCCAGCAGCTCGTCTAGGCACTCGGCGGCGCCGGCCTTAAGTTCCAGTTCGGTCTTGACCATCTCGTCGCGAATCTCCTTGTGGCGACGATAGATCGCCTCGGTGGTTTCATGGCTGCCGTAATGCTTATCAAGGATGTCCATAACATCGGGCAGCGTGCGGCCGATAAACTGATGGATCAGCGCTTCATCAATCGCGAGCCCCAGCTCAGCGGCGCCTGCCTTCCAGGCCTTAATCCCCAAACGCTCGGTGTCGACCAGCGTTCCATCCATGTCAAAAATAACAGCCTTGATCATATCGGCCCCCTCACCGGATTGTGTTACTGTCACTCTACCGCACTTTACAAACTTGTATATAACGTATATAGCATATTGCACTTTCGTTACATAGATAGAAGACTTATGGCAAGTAACGCATTAGGATTATAGTTTTCGACCGAGTACTCAACGATAAGGATCGTTTCATGATTTTAGACACCACGGCACCCGCAGAGGAGCTTCAAGACAAGCTATCGGCGCTCGAACAGCTGCTTTTGGCATACGGGCGCGTGGCTATCGGGTTTTCCGGTGGCGTCGACAGCAGCTTTTTGGCCGCCGTATGCGCCCGCATCATGCCTACCGATACCCTCCTCGTCCATCTCACTACGCCGCTCATCGGCACGCCCGAGCAGGCTTCGTTTGAGCAGTCCGTTGATGGGCAGGCCAATGAGGGGCCGCATTTTAAGCTCCCCGTGCTCAATCTTTCGGTGGATCAGCTGCAGCTCCCCCAAGTAGCCTGCAACGATGCTAATCGCTGCTACCACTGCAAGCACGCCGGCTTTACCGCCATCGTCAACCACGCCAAGTCGCTCGGCTTTCCCACCGTCATCGATGGCAGCAATGCAAGCGATCGCGGTGACTACCGCCCCGGCATGCGTGCGGCAGAAGAGCTCGGCGTACGCTCACCCCTTATGGAGGTCGGCTTTACCAAGGACGAAGAGCGCGAGCTGCTGCGCGCATGGGGCTATCCCGTTTGGAACCTGCCGGCGGGAGCCTGCCTTGCCACGCGCGTCCCCACGGGCGAGGAGCTTACGCGCGAGAAGGTCTCCCTGATTCGCGCCTGCGAGGATTACCTGCACGATCTTAATCTGGCACAGGTACGCGCGCGCTTGGTCGGCGGCTGCATGCATATCGAGGCCGCACCCGCAGATGTCGCCAAGATTGCCGCCCTCGGCGGTGCCGCCGTCGACGACAAGGGCAAGACCCCGCTGCCCGCCGTTATCGAGTCCGCGTTGAGCGAGCTGGGCTGCGACCATATCTCCCCCGAGGTCACCCCCTACATCCACGGCAACATGAACCTTTAGGTACGCCGTTTTACAAACGGCGTACCTGCTCGGCGCTGCGCGGGCTCCGGGCACATATGCTCAACCTGGACTGCGTTAACTGACCTGTCAATAAGGGACAGGTTTGTTTTGGCAGGTTTTATCTTGGGAAAATATCGCGAGGCAGTCGCCCCTCTAGCACCCATCAAACTTCGAGAGACGATAGAGGGGCAATTCGGCTGCATCTACTTCTTCCGATAGCGGCGGTTGCGGCTCGTCGATGAACCCATTACTTCGATGAGCCCTTTATCCGTCATTTTTGGCAGATGGTAGCTGACGGACGAATTTTGGCATTCCGTCTCTCTAAAACAAGGCGCTTATCTCTCTAACTTTAGAGAGATAAGCGCCTTGTTTTAGAGAGACATTTAGAGAGATGTATCGAATTCGCTGCTAGATTGCCTAATGCTATCTCTCTAACCAACCTTCTCTTTAGAGAGACATTTAGAGAGATGAGCGCGACCTCTCTAATCAAGGGCTCCACTCTTTAAGGTGCACACTTCCTAACCGTGCCCTAAGTTGCGGTGAAATAACTCACGATTAGCCTGCCAAAAAGGGATAGGTTTATTTTGGCAGGGTTTATCTGGGGAAACGCAAACAGGGCCGCGACACCTATATGGCGTCGCGGCCCTTTTCCTTGGAGAAGGATCGATTGATTGAACGGGATGACCGTTCTAGTCTTCGAGTCCGCTATTGATGAGCTCCGCAATCTCAACGGGATCGGTGCTCGCGCGCACCTTGTCGCGGAAGCCGGCGTCCATCAGCATTACGGCAGCCTTGGAGAGCAGGCGCAGATGCGTGGTTCCAGCCTCGCCGGCAGGCACGTACAGCGCGAGCGCAACATCGACGGGCACCCCATCGAAGCTCGGCCATTCAACGGGCTCGGTCAGTTTAAGCACGGCAACGCCCGGCGTGTGGATCGCGTCGCTTTTGGCATGCGGAACGGCAAAACCGGCGACAAGGCCGGTCTCGGCCTCGTTCTCGCGAGCAATGAAGGCGGCCTCTACGGCAGATGCGTCATCGGCAAAGCCGAGCTCGATGGCCTGCTCGGACAAATAATGTAGGGCGTCCTCGCGCGAGGCGGCGGTATACCCGATTGTCACTTGGTTGGCAGATACAAATCCCATGGAAACCTTCCTTACAACACGGACCTGACCGCAGCTTCGATGCCGTCGGTGTCCAAACCGTACTTGTGCAGCAAATCGACCGCAGGGCCGGACTCGCCATACACATCGCGCACGCCGACGCGACGCATCGGCACCGGATGCTGCTCCGCGAGCACCGAGGCCACGGCCTCGCCAAGACCACCGATAATCGAATGCTCCTCGGCAGTGACCACACGACCGGTCTTCTTGGCGCTGGCAACCACCAGGCGCTCATCAAGCGGCTTGATCGTGTGCATATTGATGACCTCGGCATCGATACCATCGGCAGCGAGCGCCTCGGCAGCCTCAAGCGCCTCGGCGACCATAAGGCCACAAGCGATGATGGTCACATCGGACCCCTCGCGCACGACCACGCCGCGACCAATCTTGAACTCATAGTCCTCGTGATCGTTAATGACCGGCGTTGCCAGGCGTCCGAAGCGCATGTAGACCGGTCCCTCAAACTCATAGGCGGCGCGCGTCACGGCGCGGGCCTCCACGTCGTCGGCGGGAACAATCACGGTCATGCCGGGGATGACGCGCATCAGGGCGATATCCTCGCAGCACTGGTGCGTGGCGCCATCCTCGCCCACCGAGATACCGGCGTGCGTGGCACCGATCTTAACGTTGAGGTGCGGGTAGCCGATGGAGTTACGGACCTGCTCAAAGGCGCGACCGGCAGCGAACATGGCAAAGGTGCTCGCGAAGGCAACGCGGCCGGTGGGCGCGATACCGGCGGCGACGCCCATCAGGTTGCTCTCGGCAATGCCCACATCGAAGAAACGATCGGGGCAGGCGGCCTTAAACTTACCGGTCTGCGTAGCGGCGGCCAGGTCGGCATCGAGCACTACAAAGTCATCGTGCTCGTTGGCGAGCTCGACGAGCGCCTCGCCGTAGCTTACGCGCGTGGCGACTTTTTTGACCTCTGCCATTAGAGCTCCTCTCCTGCTGCCGCAAGCTCGGCCATGGCCTGCTCAAACTGTTCATCGTTGGGCGCCTTGCCGTGCCAGCCAACCTGGTTCTCCATAAAGGAGACGCCTTTGCCCTTCACCGTCTCGGCGATGATAGCGACGGGCACGCCGGTCACCTCACGAGCCTCGGCGAAAGCCGCCTCAATCTGTGTCATGTCGTTGCCATCGGCTAGCTCGATCACATGCCACTTAAAGGCGCGGAACTTGTCAGCGAGCGGCATGGCCGAGTTGACCTCATCGATCGTGCCGTCAATCTGCAAGCCGTTGTGGTCGACGACGGCAACAAGATTGTCGAGCGCATGGTTGCCGGCAAACATGGCCGCCTCCCACACCTGGCCCTCCTCGCACTCGCCGTCGCCCAGCAACGTGTAGACGCGGTAGCTGTCACCCCAGTGCTTTGCGGCGAGTGCCATTCCAACCGCGGCGGAGATACCCTGACCGAGCGATCCGGTGGACATATCGATGCCCGGGGTGTCGTTCATGTTGGGATGGCCCTGCAGTCGGCTGCCAATATGGCGGAGCGTCTCGAGCTCTTCGACGGGAAAATAGCCGCGATTTGCCAACACCGAATACAGGCCCGGCGCCGCGTGACCCTTGGAGAGCACAAAGCGATCGCGATCGGCCTTGTGAGGGTCAGCAGGATCGATATTCATTTCCTCAAAGTACAGATACGTCATGATGTCGGCAGCACCGAGCGATCCACCCGGATGTCCCGACTTGGCCGCGTGAACCGCAGTCACGACACCCTTCCTGACCTCATTGGCGACCTTTGCCAGCTCCTGGTTGGTCATACGAATTCCTCTCTTGAGAACAACCCCGGCACCGGATGACGCGATGCCGGGGCAATCCACTCGTTAAGCCTGAGCGACGACCTTCTGCCAATCAGCCTCAAAAGAGGCAAGGCCCTGGTCGGTCAGCGGGTGATGCAAGCATTTCTTAAGAGCGGCCATGGGGACGGTCGCAATGTCGGCACCAAGCAGCGCCGCCTGGGTCACATGGTTGGGCGTGCGGACCGAAGCGGTGATGATCTCAACGGTGTCGTCGACGTTCTTGCCGGTCCAGTCATAGTTCTTGATGCAAGTCACAACATTGTCGAGCTGCGAGATACCGTCCTCGGCGATGTCATCGAAGCGCCCCACAAACGGGCTGATGTAGCGAGCGCCGGCGTTGGCGGCCATCAAGGCCTGGGTCGGCGAGAAAACAAGCGTCATGTTGACGCGCACACCTGCGTCGGCCAGGGCGCGGCAGGCGGCAAGGCCGGCCTCGCACACGGGAAGCTTAACCACGATGTTGGGAGCGAGGGCGGCAAGACGCTTGCCCTCCTCGATCATGCCCTCGGCAGTAGTCGCGGTGGACTCGGCAGACACGGGCAGACCCTCGCAGAGCTCGGCAATCTTGAGCATATGGGGCTCAAAGTCGGCAAGCTTGCCGCCGGTCTTGGCGTACAGGGACGGGTTGGTGGTAACACCGGCCAGGCAGCCCCAGCTCTTGGCCTCGGCAATCTCGTCCAGATTGGCGGTATCGATAAAGAACTTCATGGTGAACCCCTTCAAAGGAAGCTAAAACTCAAAAGAATGGGACAAAGGGACTGCCCCTTTGTCCCATGTGCCGGGCCTGCAGCTGGGACATGCCCCAGGCCCGGCGTCGCGTAGGAAAAGCTACTTACTCGGCAAGAGCGGCCTCGATGCGGGTCGTGACGCCCTTGAGGTTAAGACCGACGACGTACTGCTTGATCGGGCGCTTGATGTGCTCGATCACAAAGCGCTTGCCGTCGATGTCCTGGGCAGCGAGGTTGCGATAGAGCTTCTCGACCTGCTCCTTGACCTCGGGATCGTTGAACGCATAGTGGCCGGAGACATCCAGGATCTTCAGGCTGAGCTCATCGTCGGCAAGGATGTCATCGACCTGCAGGTTGACGTCGTCGCCAGTCATCCACTTGCGCCAGCGCTCGGTCTTGATAGCCTTGACCAGCAGCGTGTGATACAGGTCGGAGGGGTCATCGCACAGACCGTTGTCGACCAGGATCTGCTCGGTGGCGCAGAGCTTGAGGTAGGCGCGGGTCTCCTCGGTGCCATACTGCGGAGCGACGTTGGAGGCGGTCACGTGTGCCGGGATGTGCTCGAGCAGCGTCGCGTCGTCCAGATAGTCGGCGTTGTGCTCCTTCAGGCCCACGCCATAGCGCTTGGCCATATCGGCAAGCTCGCGGGCGTTCTTGAAGTTGTAGTGACCGACCTGCTCCGTCCAGCGGGTAAGGGTGCCGGTCTGGCCGACGATAAAGGTGGGCATGGGGCAGCCGCGCTTCTCGAGCTCGGGCTGCAGCTGAGAAATGAACTCCTCGTACTTATCGGTAGAGGTCAAGCCGCCATTGGTCTCCTCGGTACCGACCTCATAGGCGACCTCGGGCAGGTTATGCTCGCGACGGTACTGCTCAAGGTAGTCGATAAGATCGATCGTGCGGCGAAGCACCACGTCGAGCGGAATAACCTTGCCGATCTGATAGGGATCCTTGGTGGGGTCGACCATCAGCAGGTCAAAGCCTGCCTCCATGTCGGCGACGAAGGACTTGCGGGCGAGCTCCATGGCCTCGTCCTCGGGCAGGTGGGCGTTACGCTCCTCGTCGCGCTGCCACGGACCGCCGTGATCTCGGCACAGGTAGTACGGACCGGTGTAACCCACCTC
Source organism: uncultured Collinsella sp. (assembly GCA_900541285.1). GTDB lineage: Bacteria > Actinomycetota > Coriobacteriia > Coriobacteriales > Coriobacteriaceae > Collinsella. The sequence continues at coordinate 23,768 of UQJA01000001.1, read as the reverse complement.
GTCGGCGACCTTCTTGATGTCGGCGGCAAAGCGCGTCTGGTCCCAACCGTTGACGTAGCCGGCGCCCATCTCGTCCATATCGACCTGGTTGCGGCTGGCGATAAACATGGGCGGGAAATCCTCGTCCTTGGCAAGCTCGAACACGGCCTGAATCAGGTTGGGGCTCATGGGGCCAATGCCGACCATGGTTGCGTGATCGCCGCTATCCTGCAGTTTGAGCATGCCCTGAACGGCCTGGCGGATGGTGAGGTTGGACATTTTGTTCTCCTTCTCCAGAGGATTTTTGACAAAAGTTCCCTGGGACCCAGATGTGGGCCCTATCAGTACGGATGGATTTTGTTGTGTAGGGGCGGTTGTGCGGAGTCAAATCCATCCCTCCGCACAACCGGAGTCCTTAAAGGTTTACTTGGCCTGCTTGTCGAGCGTGGGCTTCATGGCAATCAGGATTGCAGCGGCGACCACGGCGCCAATCACGATGTCCAGGCAGAACAGCGCGACGTTGTTGGTGGCAAGGGCGACGATAAAGCCACCGTGCGGGACGTAGCAGTCGATACCCTGGAAGGCGGCGAGCGCCGCGCCCACGGCAGAGCCGATGCAGATGCCGGGCAGGGTGTGGCCAAGGTCCTTGACCGCGAAGGGGATAGCGCCCTCGGTAATGCCGATGCAGCCCATGAACAGTGCGGAGATACCCATCTGGCGATCGGCGTCATCGAACTTGTTCTTGGCGATGAGCGCAGCAAGGCCGCAGGCAATCGGGGGAATGGCGACGGCGACGCGGAACATGCCGTTGGGGCCATAGATGCCGGAGGCCATGATGGCCATGGTGAAGGTCGAGGCGGTCTTGTTGATGGGGCCACCCATATCGAAGGCGGTCATAACGCCAATGACCAGACCCAGGACAACTGCGGAACCGCCCTGCAGGCTGCCGAGCACGCCGGTGAGCCAGTCCATCACAAAGCCAAGCGGCGTGGCCAGGATGTAGATATAGGCCATGCCCAGGACAAGCGAGGTCAGAATCGGGATGATCAGGATGGGCATGATGGTCTGGATGGTGTTGTTGACCTTCCAGGTCTTCATCCAGCGGACAAAGTAGCCGCAGATGACCGCCATGATCATGGCGCCCAAGAAGCCGGTCGAAACGCTGTTGCCGTTAGGGGTAACGACTGCGTTGTTGACCAGGTAGCCCAGGACAAAACCGGGGGCGAGCGCGGGCTTGCCGGCCATCGAGTAGGAGATGTATGCCGCAAGCACCGGGATCATCATGGAGATGCCGGCCATGCCGATGGTGTTAAGGCTCACCATCAGCGGGTTCGTAACCTCCATGCCGTTGGCGCCGGCGGTACCGGATGCCAGCGAGAAGGCAAGAAACACGCCGCCGATAACGACGATGGGGATAAAATAGGAAACGCCGGTATTGAATGCATTGAGCAGCGTCTTGCCAGGATCGGCAAAGATAGACTGCTTGGACGCCGGTGTCGGGGCCTGCGGGGCAGCGGAGACGGCCTTCTTCTCTGCCTTGGCCTCGGCCTTGGGCGCGTCAACGGCGCCACCCGTCGCCTTGATGATCTCAATGGCCTGGTCGATGATCTTTACCGGATCGGCGATTACATCCGAGGTGCCGACCTTCAGGAACTTGCCCTCGGCCATCTTCTGCTCAAAACGGTCCTCGTTCTCGACACCCACGTCGACGGACTCCAGGACCAGGTCGGCGGAGTCCACGTCTTCCTGCGTGAGCTCATTCTCGATACCCAGGCCACCCTGAGCCTCGACCTTGCACTCGATGCCACGGGCGGCGCATTCATCCTGAATCGCCTTCTGGGCCATATACGTGTGGGCGATACCCACAGTACAGGCGGCAACGCCTACGATCTTCATTGCTTCCCTCTTTTCATAGAGTTGCGTGCGCAAGACACCGTTTGCGGAGGCCTCCGGAGCATCCCCTGCCGTTTGGACTTGCTGTCTTTTCGACAAGAACAATATAGGTGCTCGTTTTTCTTAATGCCAGCTTATTTCGGTAAACGCGCAGGTCAGAGCGTTGGTTATGCGATTTAGTTATGCGTTTAACCAAAAATGAATCCTGCGATTTTGCCCTCGATTTCAAAAGTCAAGAAGTATTTGATTTTCTCGGTAGACGGCAGATGCGCATGCCGGTCACAAATTTCGACCCCACCCGTATGCCGCATTTGTTGCATACTCATATGAAAGGAAAAAGCCGCTCACCGAAGCGTATCCTTCACCAAGACTCAAAGTCATCATGTTGGAAAATGCTCATCTGTCGGAAGGAGTCGCTGTGGCAAAACAGCGCGTTACGATCGCAGACGTCGCTCGAGAGGCGGGAACCTCGACGGCAAGCGTCTCGTATTACCTCAACGACAAACGAGAAAAGCTTAGCGAGAAGACGCAGAACAAAATCGCGCGCGTCATTAAGGAACTCGGATACGTTCCCAACGCCCAAGCGCAGACGCTCACCGGCAAGCAAACCCACGTCATTGCCATCATCATTTTGGATAACACCAACAAATGGGCGGGGCTCGTTCTCAATGGCATGGAGCAGGTCATGCTCCCCGCGGGCTACCAGACGGTCGTTTGCACGAGCAACTTTAACCCCGAGACCGAGCTCATGTACGTCGACAAGATGCTCTCGCTGGGCGTCGATGGCTTTATCATCCAGCCCACGGCAAACTTCAAAGCCGTGCATGACCGCATTAGACGCGCCGGCAAGCCGGTCGTCTTTTTCGATGCGGCCATCTATAGCCCAGGTACCAGCTGGATCAAAACCAACCTTTACGACGGCGTGTACAACGCCACACAGGCACTCCTCGACGCCGGCTACGAAGATTTCTTTTCCATTGCCGCCAACATGACCGAAATGCGCACCCGCATGGAGCGTTTTCAGGGGTATGCCGAGGCGCTGGCAGCGAACGGGCAGCTCTACAAAGCGATTCCCATCGATCACAACAAGCCGTCAATCAACGAGCTCACCGAATACTTTAAATTCAAGTTCAATCCCGCCAAGCGAACCCTTATCTTCGTGCAAAATCAGTGGGCACTTCCCCGTGTCTACAAGGCCCTCCAGCCAATGGCCCATCTGCTTCCGCAGCAAATCGGCCTTTTGGGACTCAACTGCGAAGACTGGACTAATCTCACCACACCGACCGTCTCCACCATCATCGAGCCCGTCGACCAAGAAGGTCGCGAAGCAGCCGAGATGCTGCTCGCCCTACTTGACGGAAGCAGCGAACCCGGCGAGCAGCGCATTCTCGAGTGCAAGCTCAACTGGCTCGACTCCACCTCGATCTAGACCGCGGGACAAATGAATCAGTAGCGTTTGTCTCAAATCTTAAGTATTTGTTCGACAGAACGGCCCCTGCCGGCTCCTGCTAGACTGGTAGATTCCCAACCGTCCATCCAGGAGCCTCCATGTCGCGCAAGTCCGCCTACAAGCAAGTACTTTCCATCGGCACCGCCGTGGTGCTGGGGTTTGCGCTGTTCACAGGGTCGCTCGACGGGGCGCCCAAGCTGTTGTCGCCGCAAAGCGATGAGCAGGCAGCGGCTCTGGCCGAGAAGCAAGACGAGAGTCCCAGCCGCACCGACGACGAGGCGGACCTGGTTGCCCGACTCGAATCGGGAACAGCGAGCTCCTCGGACTCTCAAAATAGCCAAGACTCTGGCGATGGCTCCGATTCCGCCGCAACCGACACCGGCGACGGCGCTTCCGCGGACAGCGCCGCCACCCCCATCGACGAGGTCGAAAACCCCGACCTCAACCGCGCCCGCGGTGTTTATCTCAGCAGCATTCCCGACTACGCCGGCAACCCCTATGTTGCCCTTCGCGCCGACAGCACGCACCCGCTCGGCACGCCATCATTCACACTCGATGAATACGAGCGCGCTACAGAAGAGGGTTGCTTTAAGAAGTTCTCCAAGCTCGACAGCCTGGGCCGCACCCGCAAAGCGCTTGCCTGCGTGGGCCCCGAATCACTCGGTCAAGGCGAGCGCGGCGATATCTCGCGTATCCATCCCGCTGGATGGCGCCAGCAGCGCTACGACTTTATTCCGGGCCAGAGCCTCTACAACCGCTGTCACCTCATCGCCTGGTCGCTCTGCGGCGAAAACGCCAACCGCAAGAATCTCCTCACCGGCACGCGTTATCTCAACGAGACGGGCATGCTGCCGTTTGAAGAGCAGATTCTCGGCTACATCCGCGACACGGGCAACCATGTGCTCTACCGCGTCACGCCCATGTATAACGAAGAGGAACTTGTCTGCCGTGGCGTGCGCCTTGAGGCGCAATCGGTCGAGGACCACGGCAAGACCCTCTGCTTCCACGTATATTGCTACAACCTGCAGCCGCACGTGCAGATCGACTACGCCACCGGTCGCAACCAGGCATCCGGAGACTAGTGCCGACCGCGCCACCCGTAACCCAAAGATGATCTGTTTTCCTCCGTCCCCCAGGGATCAAAAAGGGCCGCCCTGGGTTACCCAGAGCGGTCCTTGCATCGGCATATATGTTGCAGGCAACGCCACACGCTACTTGGCGCGACCCTCCTCATAGCGCTCGACCAGCTTGGCCTGAACGTCATAGGGAACCTGCTCATAGCCAGCGGGCTTCATGGTAAAGTCACCCGTGCCGCGCGTGATAGAGCGCAGGCGCGTCGAGTAATCCGTCAGCTCGGCGAGAGGTGCCTGGGCGATGACCACGGTGTCGCCGCGTTCATCGGTCTCCATGCCCGTCACGCGACCGCGCGATGCCGAGATGTCACCCATCACGGCGCCGGCGTAGCTCTCGGGAATAGTCACCGTGATTTCCTCGATGGGCTCCAGCACCACCGGGTCGGCATCGGCGCATGCCTTGCGCAGGCCGATGCGAGCCGCCGCGCGGAACGCCATCTCGTTGGAGTCGACGCTGTGATACGAGCCGTCGTACACAGCCACGCGAATGCCCGTGAGCGGGTAGCCGGCAATGATGCCGTCCTTCATGGTCTCCTGGACACCCTTGTCCACGGCGGGGATCAGCGAGCGCGGAATGCGGCCGCCCACGACCTCATCCACAAACTCGTAGCCGTCGCTCGTGCCGTCGGGCCCAATAAGCGGCTCCACGCGCAGCCAGCAGTCGCCGTACTGACCGGCGCCACCGGTCTGCTTCTTGTGGCGACCCTGGGCGCTCGCCGTGCGGCGGATGGTCTCGCGATACGGAATGCGGATCGGCACGCTCTTGGCCACGACCTTGGTGCGATCCTCCAAACGGTTGAGCAGCACCGAAACCTGCGCCTCACCAACGGCGGAGATGATAGTCTGGCCCGTCTCCTCGTCACGATCGATGCTCATGGTCGGATCAGCCTTGCACGCCTTCTCGATAAACGTATAGAGCTTCTCTTCGTCGCCACGGTTCTCGGCCTCGATGGCAATGCGGTACTGCGAGTTGGGGAACTTAAACGCCGCAGCCTCGACCTTACCGGTAATGGAGAGCGTATCGCCCGTCTCGGCCGCCAGCTTGGGCGCCACGATGATGTCGCCGGCATAGGCGTGACCGACCTCGGTCATGTCGCGGCCGCACATCACATACAGGTGGGCCAGACGATCGCTCTTGCGGGTACGCGCGTTGATCAGCTCAAGACCCGGCTCAAGCGTACCCGTCAGCACCTTGATAAAGCTGATGCGACCCTGCTGCGGATCGGCCAGCGTCTTAAACACAAACGCCACCGGACGGTCATCGTCGCTCGAAATCTTGAGCGAATCACCGTCGATGAGCGGCATCTCGCCGTAGTCCGTCGGCGCCGGGAAGTACGTGGCGATGTCGTCCATCAGCGAGTTGACGCCCTGCTCCTTAATGCAATCGCCCGCAAAGACCGGCACAAAGATGCGCTCGGCAATCGCCTTCGACAGCAAGCCCTCAAGCTCCTCCTGCGTCAGCGTCTCCTCGCCTTCCAAGTACTTCATCATCAGTTCGTCGTCAGCCTCGGCCACCAGCTCGCACAGATGGTCATGGGCCTCCTCGGCCTGGGCACGATACTCCTCGGGAATCTCCGACTCAACGGCTTCGGCGCCGTTGCAATGGCGCGCCTTCATGCGCACCAGGTCGATGATGCCATCAAAGTCCTCGCCCTCGCCCCAGGGAAGGGTCACGGCGCCCAGTCGCGTGCCAAAGCGCTCCTGCAGCAGGTCCATCGTGGTCGCAAAGCTGGCCTCGGAGCGCGACAGGCGGTTTACGAACACCGCACGCGCCAAGCGCAGGTCCTCGGCGGCATACCAGAGCTTAACCGTCGTAGGCTGCGGGCCGGCCTCGGCGTCGACCACAAACAGGGCCGTCTCGCAGACGCTCATCGCGGCAAAGGCGTCGCCGATAAAATCGGGGTAACACGGGGCATCGAGCACATTGATGCGCGCGCCCTTCCAGTCGATCGGTGCAATGGTCGTCGAGATGGAAAATGCACGCTTGACCTCTTCGGGGTCATAGTCGAGCGTGGGCTTGGTGCCGTCGTGGCCGCCCAGGCGGGCGGTCTTGCCAGAAAGGTGGAGCATGGCCTCGGCGAGTGAAGTCTTGCCCACCCCGCCTTGGCCTACGAGCACCACGTTCCTTACATTGCCGGTCTTGGGAGCACCCATGATGACCTCCTTGCAGGGCCGCGCGCATTGCGCGACGCCAACGGGGAGAGTTCGCGGTCGGTGCCATCCCGGGAGCAGCATGGTCGGCAGCCGAGCCGACTCACCCTCCAAATGTCCTATGCCACCACCCTACCCTCACGGGCGACCGTCCATGCACACCTTTCGGCACACGTATGAATACAGGCGGCGAGAGGAAGAGACAAGCTTGTGAGGCGATTATTGAACCCCGCCGATGCAAACAAAAAGCCGCCACAGACCGTAAGACCTGCGGCGGCTTCGCCTCAATTAATAGTTGAGCAAATACCTGAGCCTATCCCTCGATACGGCTCAAAAACTCACGCGTGCGCTGCTCGCGCGGATGGTCGATAACCTGCTCGGCCGGACCCTCCTCGACAATGCGGCCTCCGTCCATAAAGACCACGCGATCTGCAACATCGCGCGCAAACTGCATCGCGTGGGTCACGATCACCATCGTCATATTCTGCGCGGCAAGGTCTTTAATGACACGCAGCACCTCGGCCGTTAGCTCGGGATCGAGCGCCGAGGTCGGCTCGTCAAAGAACAAGATTTCCGGGTCGAGCGCCAAGGCGCGGGCGATACTCACGCGCTGTTGCTGACCGCCCGAAAGCTCACACGGAACCTTGTTCTCGTTGCCCACAAGCCCCATCTGAACAATCAATTCATGCGCACGAGCTTCCGCCTGCTCGCGCGGGCGCTTAAGAACGCGGATCGGCGCATCGGTGATGTTTTTCATCACGGTATAGTGCGGGAACAGATTGTAGTTCTGAAACACCAGGCCAAATCGCGAGCGCGCCTGCCTGGGCACATCGCCCTTCGCATAGACCGCGCCCGAACCCGCATCCGTCGCAACGGCAAGGTCGCCAAACAAGAGCGAGCCTCCGTCGAGCGTCTCGAGCAGCGTGGCACACCGCAGCAGCGTGGACTTGCCGCCACCCGAAGGCCCGATAATCGCCACGACCTCTCCACGCTTTACCTCGAGCGAGATATCCTTGAGCACCTCATTGCCGCCAAACGCCTTGCGAGCGCTTTCGATTTTCATCACTGAGTTAGTCATGATAATAGTCCAGCTTCTTTTCGGCGGCGCCCAGCAGCATCTCGACCACAAAGTTAAAGATCCAGTAGATCAGCGCCGCGATCGCAAACGGCACCATGCTCACCTGCGAGGCGACCAGCGCCTTAGCCGTCGAGAACATCTCACCAACGCCAATGGCAAACGCCAGCGACGTGTCCTTGACCAGCGTGATGATCTCGTTGCCCATCGCCGGCAGAATACGCTTGGCGACCTGCGGCATCACGATATACAGAAACGTCTGCATGCGCGAATAGCCCAGCACCTCGGCTGCCTCGTATTGACCGCGCGGAATGGACTGCAGGCCCGAGCGATAGATCTCGGCAAAGTAACCGGCGTAGTTGATGATGAACGCCACGACGCACGCCGTCCACTTGGAATCGGGCGTGAGCGAAATGCCAAACACGTAATACGGGGCAAAGTAGATGGCAAACATCTGCAGCATGAGCGGCGTGCCGCGCATGACCGAGATATAGATGCGCGCAATCCAGCGAAGCGGCGCGATTTTGCTCATGCGCATAAACGCAACGGGGATTCCCAGCGGAATCGACCCCAGCAGTGTCAGCACAAACAACTGCAAGCTGACCAAGAATCCCTGGCCAAGCATCTGCATCATGACCTGAATAGACATTACTTGAGCACCCAATTATCAAAAGACAAACCGTAGCTTGAATATTTGTCGCACAGGTCCTTGACCGTGCCGTCCTCGTAGAGCGCCTTGAGCGACTCGGTCACGGCATCGGCCGACTTGGTGTCGCCCTTCTTAAAGCCGACGGCGTAGTGCTCGCTGGACAGCGGCTTGTCGAGCTGCGTATAGGCATCGGGCTTGGCGGCAAGCTGATACTGAGCGATCGAGAGGTCACAGGCAACGGCATCGACTGCACCACTCTCGAGCTGCATAAACGCCGTGTTGTACTCGCCGATCGTGTCGAGCGTGGCAAACGTCGCCGCCAGATCCTTCTGGTCGCCCTCGAGCACATCCTGCGCAGCGGAATCGGTCTGAGTGATCACCGTCTTGCCGGCAAGATCGTCCCAGCTCTTGATGCCCGCGTCCTTCTTGACCACGAGCACCTGCTCGTTGAGCATGTACGGCTCGGAGAATGTGTAGTCGTCCTCACGGCCCTCCATGGTAAAGCCGTTCCAGATGCAGTTGATGGCGCCCGAGTTAAGCAGCGTATCCTTGGCGTCCCAGTCGATGGCCTCGTATTTGACCTCCCAGCCCTGCTTATCGGCAACGGCCTTGGCCAGATCGAGATCAAAGCCGGTGTACTCGCCATCGTCGCCCACAAAACCGTACGGAGGATAGGACTTGTCAAAGCCCACCACGAGCTTCTTGGACTCCGCAGCGCCCTTCACGTCCTTGGCCGCGGCAGAACCGGCAGCGGAGCCCTTGCCGGCACCACCGCCGCAACCGACAAGACCAAGGCCAAGCACCGTGGCGAGCGAGCCGGCTAGACCAACAAATTGACGACGAGACATATCGGTGTTCATGGTATTCCCCCTTGATGGCACTTTAGTTAAGTAAAGTGAATCATGTAACGTTCAGAATCATACTCTCTACCTTGATAAAGTACAAGGGATGGTTTGCCCGGCGTGGGCGGGGAGCGGCGCGTAATTAAGTTTCCTGCTCTACAGTCCTACGCAAGACGGAAAGCACATTAAGTGCTTTCCTTTGCGTGCGGAACTCGCGATAAACTTAATTGCGCGCCGCTCCCCGCCCACGCCGGGCAAACATCGTTGGACTTATCACTGACATGAAATGGACGCTTGCATATCGTCTGCTAACTTGGCACGGTACAATGCTTTCAGATTTCAATTTGTAAATTAGTGGGGTTAATTCATGGCAGAATCTCGTGCGGAGCGTAGGGCTCGTCGTGCTTTGGTGGAGGCGGCTGAGGGGTCGAAGGAGGAGAAATCTTCTACGAAATCCAAGTCTTCTAAAGCTGCAAAAAGCAAATCGGCCAAGAGCAGGGCTAAGGCCAAGCGTTCTGACTCTCGTCGAGGCGGGGATAAAGCGCCTCAGACTCGTTCCAAGCGTTCGCATAAAGATCCGGCTTCGCCTGCGCGTAAGGCTGTGGACCCCAAGTCTCCTTGTTCCATCATGAAAGCTTGCGGTGGGTGCACGGCACTCAATCGTCCTTATAAAAAGCAGTTGGCGACCAAGCAGGCTGCTATGGAGGAGCTTTTTGCTTCGCTTTGTGAGCGTGAGGGCATTGCTGTAGATCCTATTCGTGGCATGGGTGTCACCCTGGGCGACCCGGGCAAATATCCTGCGCCGCGCGGTTTTCGCCATAAGGCCGCCACTCCGTTTGCTCCTGGTAAGGAGAGTGCTGTCCGCTGCGGCTTCTTTGAGCGCGGTTCGCACAGAATCGTTGCCGTGCCCGAATGTCCTGTCGAGGCGCCGGGCGCTCGTCAGATTCTCAACGGCATCGCACGCGAAGCTGAGCGGTTGCATATTCCCGCCTTTAATGAGGACAAGCATCTTGGTTTGCTTCGCTATGCCGTCGTCCGCTGCGGTTGGCGTACCGACCAGGTCATGGTCACGCTCGTGACCGCTCAGCGCGACTTGCCGCATGCGCAGGAGTTCTTTGAGGCTGTCGCCGCACTCAATCCGCACATCGTCACCGTCGCCCAAAACATCAACGGACATCCCGGCAACGCCATCCTCGGCGAGGAAACCCGCATTGTATATGGCGCCGAGTGCGTGCGCGACCAGCTGCTCGGCTGCGAGTTCGATATCTCCCCCACCGCGTTCTACCAGACCAACCCGCAGCAGACCGAGCTGCTCTACCAGCTCGCTATCGACGGCATGGACCTGCAGCAGGGTGACATTCTTATGGATGCCTATTGCGGTAGCGGAACTATCGGCCTGTGCGCAGCCAAAGCCGCCCAGGATAAGGGCATCGGCATTATGCTGCTTGGCGTGGAGCGCAACCACGCCGGCATCGCTGACGCACGTCGCAACGCCGAGCTCAACGGCCTTACTCGCAACGCATGGTTTATGTCCGACGATGCCACCGATTACATCCTAGATGCCGCCGACAACAACGAGCGGGTCGATGTCCTTTCCATCGACCCGCCGCGCGCCGGTTCCACCCCCGAGTTCCTCGAAGCTGCCTGCGCACTTAAGCCGCGCCGCATCACCTATATCAGCTGCAACCCCGTGACCCAAGAGCGCGACCTGCACCAGCTCCTCGACGGAGGCTATCGCCTGCTCAAGATCACGCCAGTCGACATGTTCCCCCATACCGACCACACCGAAACCGTAACGGTCCTCGAACGCCGCTAACCAACCTCAGTAGATTTTTGGGACAAGAAAGGGGGCGACCCGTCTGGGCCGCCCCCCCTCGCTTGATTTATAAATTCCGCTATATCCCCTTGCGCAGGTCGCACACGCCGGCTGCCGCCATCTCGCGCAGCAGCGTCTCGCGATCGCGCGTCACGATCAGATCCAACGGGAAGTGAATCTCGTCGAGCATCTTGCGAGCGTAATCGAGCTTACCAATTGCCATGCCAATGTGCGCATCGGTCGAAACGCCAATGCCCACGCCCAGCTCGGCGCAGCGCTCGGCGATCTTGCGGCATACGACCCAATGCTCAGTGTCGACACCGTGTTCAAGACTATGGTTGTTGATCTCGATAATCTTGTGCTTGGCCTTAGCCGCCAACAGCACCTCGTCGATATCGAACGGCACGCCCGAACGCCCCGTATGACCCAGCATGAACACCTTGGGGTGCTCCAAGGCATTGATATACATCTCGGTCGTCTGGGCCAGCGTCGCGCCTTCAGCAATCTGCGGATTATGCACGCTCGCAACCAAATAATCCAAATTACGCGTAACCAAATCGAACAGCGAATGCTGGCGGCTGTACGAATCGCCGGCAATATCGAGCGTGACAGGAGTGTCCTCGCCAAACAGGCTTCCGTCCAGCGAAACGATATCGGCCTCGGCACCACGCAGCACCAGCACGCCGCTCCAAATGCGCGGCCAGATATCCTGGTTGATAAAGAACTGGTAACTGCGCAGGTCATTGGGGCAAGCCGTAACCATAGAGCTCAAATGGTCGGCAGATCCGAGCACCTGCAGACCACGCTCTGCCGCCCAGTACACATTCTCCTCAATGGTCGAATATGCATGCGCAGAGAACATCGTATGGGTATGAATGTCACAAGAAAGCAGGTAGGGCATCAGGTCTCCTTATCTGGCACGGCCGTCGCTTATATTCATTGTACGCATAGCCTTCGATAGTCGTAAAACCACTCCATCCCAAAGACACAACGTCCATGACAACGGGGTCCGGCTTAACACCAAACCCCGTTTCACGTAAAACATTGTAGGCAGAGCGCTTTACTTTTAACGATACTCGTCCGCCAACTGTTTCCAAGCGGGTAGCGAATTGACAATCGTTTCGTAACTCACGCAGTAGCCCAGGCGGAACCAACCCGGCATACCAAAGCTGTCCGAGGGAACCGCAAGCAACTCATACTTCTTTGCACGCTCGCAAAACGCATTCGCATCGGGCTCCAACGCTTTCACCCATAGGTAGAACGCGCCATCCGGCTCAACATAGGTGTAGCCATACTCCGCTAGTGCGTCGGTAAGCGCGGTGCGGTTGCGTGCATAGGCCTCAACGTCACTCGGCTCATCGATACAGTCGATAATTACGCGCTGGAAGAGCGCCGGGGCGCACACGAAGCCCAGCGTACGGGCGGCACCGGCAACGGCGGGCATAAGACGAGCTGCCTGAGGATTCGTATTAGGAACTAGAATCCACCCCACGCGCTCGCCCGGCAGCGACAGCGACTTGGAATACGAGTAGCACACGATGGTGTGCTCGTAGATCGAGGGCACCCAAGGCACCTCGGCACCGTACACAATCTCGCGGTACGGCTCATCCGAGATGAGCATAATCGGATTCTCGGAATCGCGCTGAGCATTGGCCTCGCGCAGAACATTGGCCAGTCGCGTCAGCGTGTCGCGTGTATATACGGCACCGGTCGGATTGTTGGGCGAGTCGATGATGACGGCCGCCGTCTTATCGCTGCTCGCCTTGAGCACGTTGTCCACGCTCAGCTGGAACGTATCTTCATCGGCGAGCGCCTCAACACACGTACAGCCGGCCTTCTCAATCCAAACGCGATACTCCGGAAAGTACGGGGCGATAACAATAACCTCGTCGCCCGGGTTCGTAACGGCGTTGAGCGTGCAGGCGAGCGAAGCCGCGGCACCCACCGTCATAAAGACGTCCTTACCCTCATAGCTCGTGCCAAAGCGGCGGTTGAGCGATTCGGCGACGGCTGCTCGACATTGCGGCAGGCCCGGAGCGGGGGTGTAGCCGTGCAACTGGTCACTCGGCAGCTCCAGGGCCTTCTTAATCGACTCAGCCACAGCAGCGGGCGCCGGAACGCTCGGATTGCCCAGCGAAAAATCGAATACGTTTTCCGCACCGATCTGCGCCTTGCGCTCAAGGCCATAGCTAAAAATCTCGCGGATGATGGAGCTCTCTGCACCGCGAGCATACATGGTTTCATTGACCATCTGTTCCCCTTTCGCATAGGCGCTATTGTACGCTTTAGTCGGACAAAGTGCCGCGGCAATGTTGATTGGGGACGGACTTAAATGCGTGAAAACGCTCATTTAAGTCTGTCCCCAATCAACAGACGGCCCCATATCGCTCAAAAGAAAAAGCCTCCGCAGGTTTCCCCGCGGAGGCTTTCGCCACAAAGACTATTTGTCGGTGTCGGCGTCGGCGTCGGTGTCGGCGTCGGTGTCGGCACCGGCATTGACGGCATGGTCATCGCTAGCATCATCGGATGCGGCTTCGGCATCCTCCTGCATGGCCGCCTGCGCAAAGGCCGCGGCATCAGCCGCCAGCTCCTCCTCGCTCATACGAGGCGCGCGCTTCTCGGTCGGCATGCCGGCCGCCTTGGCATTGCGCTCCTCCTTGGCCGCCAGGATATCGCCCTCGCGCTCAAGGTAGGCATCCCACTCGTTGTCGAGCAGGGCGTTCACGGCGTCGCCTTCGACGGTCTCGCGCTCAAGCAGCACCTTCGCCATCAGATCGAGCTGATCGCGACGGGCGTCCAGGATCTCGACCGCACGACGATGGGCCTCACGCATAATGCGCTGAACCTCGATATCGATGCGGCGCGCCGTCTCCTCGGAGTAATCCTGGTGATCGGCGTAATCGCGACCAAGGAACACCTGATGTTGCGCCTCACCGAAAACCTGCGTACCCAGTTCCTCGCTCATGCCCAGGCGCGTGACCATCTCGCGCGCCATCTTGGTCGCGCGCTCCAGGTCGTTGCTCGCGCCCGACGTAATGTCATCGCACATGAGCTCCTCGGCAACGCGACCGCCCAAGAACACGGCAAGCTCGTCAAGCATCTCGTTCTTGGTCTTGAGGAAGTGATCCTCCTGCGGAAGCTGCAGCGTGTAGCCCAGCGCCTGGCCGCGGCTGACGATCGAGATCTTGTGAACCGGATCGGAGTGCTCCAGGATGTGGCCCACCAGAGCGTGGCCGCTCTCGTGGTAGGCAATCGTGGTGCGCTCGGCCTCGGTCATCACGCGACCCTTGCGCTGCGGTCCGGCAATCACGCGCTCCATCGATTCCTCGACCTCGTCCATCGAGATCACGGAACGATGACGGCGGGCAGCCAACAGTGCAGACTCATTGAGCAAGTTCGCCAAATCGGCGCCAGTAAAGCCAACGGTCATCTGGGCGAGCTTCTCAAACTTAACGTCCTCGTCCATCGGCTTGTTCTCGGCATGCACGCGCAAGATCTGCTCGCGGCCCTTCACATCCGGACGGTCGACCGTAACCTGACGGTCAAAACGGCCGGGACGCAGCAATGCCGGATCCAGGATGTCAGGACGGTTGGTCGCAGCGATCAGGATGACCGACTCGCTCTCCTCAAAACCGTCCATCTCGACAAGCAGCTGGTTGAGCGTCTGCTCGCGCTCGTCGTGACCGCCGCCCAAGCCGGCTCCGCGCTGACGTCCCACGGCGTCGATCTCATCGATGAAGATGATTGACGGGGCCTGGGACTTGGCCTCCTTAAAGAGGTCACGCACACGGCTGGCGCCGACACCTACGAACATCTCGACAAAGTCAGAGCCCGAGATGCTAAAGAACGGCACGCCCGCCTCGCCGGCAACGGCCTTGGCCAGCAGCGTTTTACCGGTGCCCGGAGGGCCAACCAGCAACACGCCACGCGGGATCTTGGCGCCCAGCTTGCGATAGCGATCCGGATCGCTCAAAAAGTCACGGATCTCCTCGAGCTCCTCGACTGCCTCGTCCACGCCGGCAACGTCTTCAAACTTGACCTTGGGGCGCGTGGCCTCGTTGGTCTTGGCGTTGGTCTTGCCAAACTGCATGTTCCTGTTGTTGGCGCCCATCATCTGGCGCATAAAGTAGAACATGATGGCGATAAGGGCGATCGTCGGAAGCACACTCATCGCCAAGTCACCCCAAAAATCGGGATCGTTGGTGTTGACGATGTACTTGGTATCGGGGTGCTCCGCCATGAGCTCGGCAAGCGAATCGGAGCCGACATAGGTCGAAGAGAAGCTCTTGAGCTCGCTCGTATCGCCCTTGTCCTTCTTCGTCTTCCAGTAATGACCCGTCACGCTTCCGTCTTGAACCGTATAGGTCAGATCTTCGACGCGATCCTGCTTGATGGCGCTCACCATCTCGCTCGTCGCGAGCTTAACGGTATTGCTGGAATTGGCAAAGCCGGAGCCCATGTTAAAGAAGGCGTAGCCCAGAAGCGCGCAAGCCAAAATAAAATACAGCCAGCCCGTACGCGTGGGCTTCTTGCCTCCGGGCATCCCCGGGATCTTTGGGTCCCGGGGAGTCTGGGAATTGTTATCGTTACGGTCGTCGGGCATCTTACGAATAAACCTCCGGTTTCAAAATGCCCAGATACGGAAGGTTACGATAGCGCTCGGCATAGTCGAGGCCGTAGCCCACCACAAAGGCATCGGGGCAATGGGTTCCAACATACTTGGGCGTGATGGCCGAGACGCGGTCCTCAACGTCCTTCCACAGGAAGGCGGCGACCTCCAGAGAAGCGGGCTTGCGGCTCTCGAGGTTCTTCATCAGATACTTGAGCGTCAGGCCCGAGTCCAGAATGTCCTCGACGATCAGCACGTCGCGACCGCGGATGTCGATATCCAGGTCCTTAATGATACGCACGATACCCGAGGACTTCACACCGTCGCCATAGCTCGAAACAGCCATGAAATCGATGTTGGTCGGCAGCTCGATCTTACGCATCAGGTCGCCCATAAAGACCACGGCGCCGCGCAGGACCGCAATCAGCACCAGATCCTTACCCGCGTAGTCGCGAGTAATCTGCTCGCCTAGGCGAGAGACGATACCGTCGATATCCTCCTGCGTGAACAGAACCTTCTCGATATCCGGATGTTGAGAAGCCATGACAACCCTTTCTTGTGCTTATCGCCCACACACCGCCGTATGGACGCGAACTACACATTCTAGCAGCGCACGGGGTAAATTTACCAGCCCGTGCGCCATCAGCGCGGGAATACCGTCAACGTCGCACAGAATAGCAGGCGTGGGACGCTATTCCGCATCGACCACGCGGAGCAGATATGCCACGCGCGTTGCAGCCGTGCACTTAAAACGCTCGTCCGCGCGAACTCCGGCGACCCACACCACGGCACCCCCCGGCGCCGTCCTCACCATGGGCACGCCGGCGCGCTCGGAAACGGGAATGCGAGCCTCGCCTAGCAAGTCGGATACTTTCTTGCTTCGGCCACTCATCCCTAACGGGCACATCACGTCTCCCGGTGCGGGACCGTCCACCCACAGGCGCGCCAATCGCGCCTCGACAGGGATCTCGCCACGCGAGCCCGCCAGGATCCGCTCACTATCGCTGTCGGCAAAACCCAAGGCAGCCGCGTCTACCAAAGCTGTCACTTCCCCGGCAGCCGCAAGCTCACGGGCGCGGCGCACGATATCGCATCCCGGCTCAACGGCCATCGGTTCTGTGACCAGCATACGTCCCCCGCCCAACGGCAAACGACCGGGTACGGTAACCCAGTCCGCGACCAGGCCCTCGCGAGCCGCCGGCGCCTTAAACGCCAGCATGCCAAACTCAATGCGTGCGTCAATCCCCGCCGGAAGCGTGACCGAGCCGGCGCCCTCGGCAACGCAGGAAAGGACTCGCTCCACATGTCGCATCTCTGGACGAGCGTCCGGATCGATGCGCTTAATCGCCAGTCGCACGATGCGCCGCGCGATTACCACCTCGGCCGCAGCAAGGCGTCTGGCATCGAGCACCAGCGCGCCCGCCGCCTCCTTACGCAGGCAACTTCGAAACGCCTGTGCCGAAAGCTGAGACAAAAACGCGTCCTCATCGCCTAAGATCTCGCAGGCGGCGCCAATCGTCTTGCAGACGCTCGCGTTGCGCTGCGCCACCACCGGCATCACTCGATGGCGCACGTAGTTTCGCAGATACGAGATATCCTCATTGCTCTCGTCTTCACGCCACGGCTGACCATGTACCTGTAGATAGCCCACGAGCTCGCCATGAGTTAAGTCGAGCAAGGGACGCACCACGATATTCCTCCGGCGAGGAATGCTCGATAGGCCAGCGGGCCCCGAACCCTTAATCGCGTTCATCAAAAACGTTTCCGCGCGATCCGAAGACGTGTGCGCGGTGCAGATACGAGCCGCCGTTCGCGGTGCCCCCGTCTGGGCGCAGAGCTCGCGAACATACCTCCGCGCCGCGGCATAGCGCACCTCGCGGGCCGCGGCCTCAATATTGCCCGACTCCCCATCAAAATAAGCGTGCTCCACGCACAGCGGTAAACCATATTTCGCGCAGAGCTCACGCACAAAGGCCTCGTCGCCATCGGACGCCTTGCCGCGCAGATGATGGTTTACATGCAGCACATGCAGGCGCTCGCGAGCAATGGGGGCAACACCGCGTCCGTCTTGGATATCCAGCTTTGATGTGCACGCCATAAGAAGCAGTGCCGTCGAGTCCGCGCCGCCTGATACCATGAGCACGACAGGAGCAGCCTGCTGCCTCGTCCGGGTCTCATCGACTGCCCCAGGCACGGCATGGTGTCCATAATGCTGAGATACCGTAGGCATTTGCTTCCTCCTCTATTCGTCCGCACCCATTGTATCCTTTGGAATCTTATGTCTCGTCTGCACCTTCATATCCTCGGCAGTGGCTCTAAAGGCAACTGCGCACTCATCGAGGGCCCGCAGGGGCTCATTATGGTCGATGACGGACTGTCTCGCCGCGAGACATTAAAGCGCATGGCAGAACTGGGGCTCTCGACAGACAACGTCTCGGCTCTTCTCATTACTCATGAGCATAGCGATCACATCAAGGGCCTCGATGTCTGGTGCAAGCACTGGCACGGCCCCCTCTTTGCCAGCAGGGGCACTCTTTCGAACAAAGAAAATCTTTCTCATCTGCCTGTCGAGGAATTCGATCCCGGCGACGCCCTGTCCATTGCCGGCATCCACGTGCAAACCTACTCAACATCACACGATGTCATCAATCCAGTCGGTTATCGATTCGACGCCCTCGATGATTCCATCGGCTTTGCCACCGACACCGGAGAGCTATCGAGCCAAGCCATGAACACCCTCAAAGATTGTCGAGTCCTCGCGCTCGAAAGCAACCATGATGTGACCATGCTACGCGAGGGAGAATATCCCCGCTTTCTTCAGGAGCGCATCCTGTCTGCAAGGGGACACCTCTCCAATGGCCAAGCCGCCGAAGCCGCGCGCGAACTTGTTACCGATCGCACCGAACAGCTCATTGCCATGCATATCAGCCAAGAAAACAATCGTCCGAGCCTTACCGTCAAAAGCTATGCCAAAGCTCTGGCCGCAACCCTGGATGACGAGGTCGGCAGCTCCGCAACCCTTCTCCAAGGATCGCGAAAACTCTCGATACGCCCTGCGAGTCAGTATCAGCCGGCAACCATTTAATAGACTGTCCTAGACAGCAAAAGGGGCCGAGAATCGCTTCCCAGCCCCTTTTGCTGTCTTTTATTAGCGCAGAACACCAACGAAGTTAGTCGATGGAGATCTTCGTAACGTTCTTCTTCTCGACGATCTTGGGAACCGTAACGGTCAGGATGCCGTCAGCGTACTTAGCCGAGAGGCCCTCGCTCGAAGCGTCCTTTAGATACACGCCACGCGTCGCGCTGTACGAGCTGAACTCCTTCTGCAGGAAGTTCTTACCCTCGTTCTCCTCATCTTCCTCGACATTCACGCTAATGGACAGACGGCCCTCGTTAAGCTCGACATCGATATCGTCCTTGGCGACGCCGGTCAGATAAGCCTTGACCTCATAGCCGTCGCCCTTATCCTCAACATCAACGGGAAACGCCTTGGAAGCAATCGAGTTGTTTGCAAGGTCGGTCATATCATCAAACAGATCGAACAGCGAGCTAGCAGAAGGACGAACGCCAAAAACCGAACGATAAGGAACCATGCTTGCCATGTTTACCACTCTTTTTAAGGACTGCCGAGCCATCTTCTAGGTGACTGGGACTTCTTTTGACGCTCTTATATATGCCCACCCAGTGCTCATATATACATCGACTATAAAGTTTTTTGAGTCCAGTACTATAAGCATATCTAAGTGTGTTTGACTCAGGTTTAAATAAGGTTAAGGTTCTTTGAACCAGAGCTTAAATAACGAGTATGTTCGCGGCTACAAATAACAGGGGGCTTACAATGAGCGCGTACACGTTATTGGTAACGAGCTAAAGGGCATCATGGACGACCAAAACCAGAACAAAATGTTTATGCCGACGCAGGGGAAAGATACTTCCACGCAGCCGCCACGGTTCCATCGCCCCCACATCTCGCAAGAGCCCATTAATGATCCTGAGCCCGAGTATGTGACGAGAAATCGATATCAAACGCTCGAGGATGCCCAAACGGGACGTAAACATATGGGCGTCGCCTCGGGAGACCCTGTATATCTGAAAGACGCACCATTATCTAAAAACAGCGCAGCTAGTGATGAGCCGATGAAAGCATCCGACACTCATCAACAAAGAGGTCCTCGGCCAAAGCAAACCTTGACGCATTCGGCTCGCTATCTCGAAACGCCAAAACAGGGAAAATCAATCTTCGTTTCATCAAGTAAACGACGCAAGCAGCATCGACTGACAATCCTGCTTTTGATCATTGTGGCCATAGCAGTTGCCCTTGTTATTCGATTTATTTTCTTTAGATAAAAGTTCAATACCAAAAACAATAAGATCGTCTAGTGTAATTGAGTCATTTACGCCCCACAAACGCAAAAAAGGGGGAGGCCGCGAGGCCTCCCCCTTCTCAGTTCGATGACGGCTCGGTGCCGTCCACCGGTCAGCGGCGCCCTGGCCTCCCACGGGCTGACCCCGCAGTACTCTCGGCGCGATGGGGCTTAGCTTCCGGGTTCGGAACGGGACCGGGCGTGCCCCCCATGCTCTGGCCGCTGACCGGTGGGCGGCGCCCACCGTTACGGTGTCCGGTATCGCATACACGTGCCCTGGGGGCCGCATGGCGCATAGGAAAGGTGACTCGGGGGCATCCTCGTGCCCGGACCGCGCGTGAGCGCTCAGTCCCGCGGGCCGCGAGGTGCGGTTCCGGAAGAGCTCGGGCGATTAGTGCGGCTCGGCTGAGGACGTCGCCGTCCTTGCACCTGCCGTCTATCGACCAGGTAGTCTACCTGGGCCCTTACCGGAAGGAGAACTAATCCCTGGAACGGCTTCCCGCTTAGATGCCTTCAGCGGTTATCCGCGCCGCACGCGGCTACCCGGCCGTGCCGTTGGTCGACAACCGGTTCACCGGAGGTGCGTCCACCCCGGTCCTCTCGTACTGGGGGCAGCCTCCATCGATTCTCCTGCGCCCACGGAGGATAGGGACCGAACTGTCTCACGACGTTCTGAACCCAGCTCGCGTACCGCTTTAAACGGCGAACAGCCGTACCCTTGGGACCTGCTCCAGCCCCAGGATGCGATGAGCCGACATCGAGGTGCCAAACCTTGCCGTCGATGTGGACTCTTGGGCAAGATCAGCCTGTTATCCCCGGAGTACCTTTTATCCGTTGAGCGACGGCCCACCCACTCGGGGCCGCCGGATCACTAGAGCCTGCTTTCGCACCTGCTCGGCTTGTGGGCCTCGCAGTCAAGCCCGCTTGTACTCTTGCATTCAAAAGGACGGTTGCCGACCGTCCCGAGCGGACCTTCGCGCGCCTCCGTTACCCTTTAGGAGGCGACCGCCCCAGTCAAACTGCCCGCCTGGCACGGTCCCCGAGCCGGTTGACGGCCTCGGGTTAGGACGCCGGTCGCGCGAGGGCAGTATTCCAAGGGCGGCTCCCCGGGGGCTGGCGCCTCCGGATCTGTGCCTCCTGCCTATCCTCTACACGCGGGACCAGCGGCCAATGCCAAGCTGCAGTGAAGGTTCACGGGGTCTTTCCGTCCTTCCGCGGGTAAGTCGCATCTTCACGACCAGTGCAATTTCACCGGGTCCATGGTCGAGACAGCGCCCAAGTCGTTGCGCCTTTCGTGCAGGTCGGAACTTACCCGACAAGGAATTTCGCTACCTTAGGACCGTTATAGTTACGGCCGCCGTTTACCGGGGCTTGGCTTCGGGGCTTCGCCGAAATGGCTAACTCCTCCGCGTGACCTTCCGGCACCGGGCAGGCGTCAGACCCTATACGTCGCCTTGCGGCTTCTGCAGAGTCCTGTGTTTTTGGTAAACAGTCGCTTGGGCCTCTCCACTGCGGCCCGCCTCCGCTCCCGGAGCAAGTCCGTTCACGTACGCGCGGGCACCCCTTCTCCCGAAGTTACGGGGCCATTGTGCCGAGTTCCTTGACCATGGTTGACCCGATCGCCTCGGTATGTTCTACCCACCCACCTGTGTCGGTTTGCGGTACGGGCGCGCACGCGCCTGCCTAGGGGTTTTTCTAGGGACCTCGGGCTCACTCGCTTCGCTCAGTCGCTTCGTCCGGAGCCTCGCCCTTGATGCGGACCGGATTTCCCTGGTCCGCGGGCCGCGCTCCATCACGGGGACGTCCAGAACCCCGCCGAGCCACCCCCATCCGTCGCCCCGTCGGTCGTAGCGCCGCGTGCGCGGTGCAGGAATGTCTGCCTGCTGCGCGTCGGCTACGCCTCCCGGCCTCGCCTTAGCCCCCGACTGACCCTGGGAGGATTAGCCTTGCCCAGGAAACCTCGGGTTCACGGCGGACGAGTTACTCTCTCGTCTCTCGCTACTCATGCCAGCATTCTCACTCCCATGCGCTCCACCGTCGGTCGCCCTCCGGCTTCTCCGCCCATGGGAAGCTCCCCTACCGATTCTACTTAGGTAAAATCCCGCCGCTTCGGTGTCCAGCTTAGCCCCGTGTATTGTCGGCGCATGTCCACTCGACCAGTGAGCTGTTACGCACTCTTTGAATGGATGGCTGCTTCTAAGCCAACATCCTGGTTGTCTGGGCGGACGCACATCCTTTGCCACTCGGCTGGAACTTGGGGACCTTAGCGGGCGGTCCGGGCTGTTTCCCTCTCGAGCACACAGCTTAGCCCACATGCTCTGACTGCCGCGCTCTGGGCCGCCGGCATTCGGAGTTCGGTTGGATTCGGTAGGCGGCGAAGCCCCCTCGTCCATCCGGTGCTCTACCTCCGGCGGTGAACGCGCGACGCTAGCCCTAAAGCTATTTCGGGGAGAACGAGATATCTCCGGGTTTGATTGGCCTTTCACCCCTATCCGCAGGTCATCGCCGCCGTTTTCAACCGACGTGCGTTCGGCCCTCCACGGGGTCTTACCCCCGCTTCAGCCTGCCCACGGATAGCTCACCCGGCTTCGCGTCCGCGGCGCGGGACTCAAGTCGCCCTGTTAAGGCTCGCTTTCGCTTCGGCTCCCTTTCGGTTAACCTCGCCCCGCGCCAGCGACTCGCTGGCTCATTCTACAAAAGGCACGCCGTCACACCATAAAGGTGCTCCGACTGCTCGTGGGCGCACGGTTTCAGGTACTGTTTCACTCCCCTCCCGGGGTGCTTTTCACCTTTCCCTCACGGTACTGGTGCGCTATCGGTCACAGGGTAGTACTCAGGCTTGGATGGTGGTCCACCCAGGTTCGGACCGGGTTTCACGTGCCCGGCCCTACTCAGGGACCGCGTCGCGCCGTCCGGTCTGGGTTCGCGTACGGGGCTGTCACCCGCTGCGGCCGGCCCTCCCATGCCGTTCCGCTCCCCAGCCGGACCTGCGCCCGGGGGCGGCAGCCCCCGGATGCGCGGCCCTGCAACCCCGTCGGCGGAACCCCTGCCGGGTATGCCCGCTCGACGGTTTGGCCATCGGTCCCCTTTCGCTCGCCGCTACTCGGGGAGTCTCGAGATTGATTTCCTCTCCTCCGGGTACTTAGATGTTTCAGTTCCCCGGGTTGTCCTCCCCACCCCTATGTGTTCGGGGTGGGGATATCCACACTGCTGTGGATGGGTTCGCCCATTCGGAGACCCCCGGGTCGAAGGATGTGTGCTCCTCGCCGGGGATTATCGCAGCTTGCCGCGTCCTTCATCGGCTCCCTGTGCCAAGGCATCCGCCGTGCGCCCGTGGTATCTTGCGGGACCGCTCTCGGGCCCGCGGGATATCCACGTGTCGCTAATTAATCTAATTAATCGATATCATGAATAGCGCTCGTATGTCGCAATTCGGGTATCTCATACCGCGGCACAGTGTCTTCACTGTGCTCGCGATCAGATGCTCCTCACTCATATATAAGTGAATTCTTCTTGTTTGGATCGGATGAATGATTGCTATCATTCTTGATTTAATCGCAGAAAAGAATCGAGTCTGGAAGAGAATCTCTTCCATCTCTCTCCTATCGCTATGCGGCTCTCAAGGTACGCGGGTGCGACCCCGGGGACCGGGTGCTGCGGGGACTTATCCTGGCGGACATCTACCGGACGGGCTCCTGCCCTCTATTCGAGTTAAAGTATGTCTCTCTAAGAATGTATCTCCCTAGAAAGGAGGTGATCCAGCCGCACCTTCCGGTACGGCTAACTTGTTACGACCTCTTCCCCCCC